>JACCYN010000219.1 GCA_013696465.1 Pyrinomonadaceae bacterium | reverse complement strand
GTGTAAAACCACGGCTCTCCGGCAGCTTCTTAGCTGGAGGAGTGAATCCTTGTTCCTTACTGTTATCCGACCGCTCCGCGATTTCCTTCTTGATGGCTTCCTTCAATCGTTTTTTCGCTCGTTTGTTCATAGCGGTGAGTATACAGTAGATGTTGCTATCATCTCGACCATGAGCAAGGGGAACCGTATTTACGAAGTCAGGCGCACCCAAACAGGGTTGGGGTCATTCGCGACAGAGATCATCCCGAAAGGTCAACGAATCATCTAGTACACCCGGTAAGGGGTCTCCTCCGCCGCGCCTACGTGCCCTCGTACGGCTCCACCCCCGCGTCGACCACATCCCAGATCATCGACTCTGGGACGTAGAACGGGCTCTTCGTGATGCACACCCTGAGCGTCTCCTTGGCCTCGTCGTAGGTGACGCGCAGCTCGACCCCGTACAGGCCCGCGACGCTCACGTCATCACCTGCGGGGACAGTCACCCCCTCCTTCGCTAAATCGCCCCGGAGGTGGTCCAGTTCCGCCCTAGTGATCCCTCCGTATAGCTTACAGTTCGGCATTCCACCTTCTCCTCTCTCGTAAATGCGCAGCACCCACCACCTCGTGTGGGTCTGATGTGAAAATGCGTCCGAGCTTGACGGGGCTGGCCGCGCGCCTGCCGGAGCAGAAAGGATTGCAGCACGGCGTTGCGGCTCATGTCCAAATCATCCACCTAGCTGAAGGGCCATGACTCTCGTGCGGTCTCGCACGTAGAGCGTCGATCCAACTAGGGCCGGGACAGTCCAAGCCGTTCCGCCCAAAAGTTCGACTCGCGAGTGCACTGTTAGACCGGAAGGTGAAGGGCTGGCGATCCCTAAGGTGCCATCCTCATCGAGCACTATGAATTTGCCATCCGCGTAAAGGAAGCTGGCATGGGAGAAGCTCCGGTCTTGCCAAAGAATGTTACCGGTCTTGACGTCTATCGCGGTAAAGAAGGCCGGCCCTAAGTGGCCGGTCGAAGCGTAAATTACATCGCCGATGCGGATGGCATTCTCCTTGTGCACACGCGCCCGCTCACTCTGCCACAATTCTCTCACCCTCGTTTTTCCCTCTCCTCTGCTGAGGTGAAGTACCCGCCCGCCGACGCCATAAGCCGCCGAGACAAATAGCAAGTTACCTTCACCCCAGACCGGCGTGCTGATGTTGAAGTGGAAATTCCACCCGGCGGTGACGGGGTGTGCCCAGAGCAGTCCGCCGCTCTCCGGATCGACGCCGATTACTTCCCTGTGCATGAACGCTACCAACTGCCTCTGGCCGTCCACGTCAATGAGGATCGGCGATGAGGAGGAATTACGGAAGTCGTGCGCCTTCCAAGCTATGCTGCCATCTTTGCTATTAAAAGCAATGAGGCTATGCCCTGCCCCGCCGACCTGCACGATGATCCTATCCTCGTAGGCGATGGGACTGCTTGAGTAACCCACATTGATGACAGTGCCGCCCAAGTCACGCCACAGGTCGTGCCCCCAAACTTCTTTACCGGTCGTCTTATTAAGGCAGAGCAGTTTACCCGTCGTCCCGACGGAGTAAATGAAGTCTCCTGACACGACCGGTGTGGAGTGTGGCCCGGAGCCGTAAGACATGTCCATCTTCGGGAGGAAAGGAGCCGCATAAGAACGCTCCCACAGCGTTCTCCCACTCCGGGCATCGAGGCAAACAACATACTCGCGCGCTCCCTTGCGGTACATCGTGTAGAGCCTCCCGCTGTCCGACACGATTGACGAATGCCCTTCGCCTAGAGGACGTACCCACAACTTTCGCGGGGCACCCGCCGGCCAGCGGTTGGCAAGCTTCTTTGAATCACATTTGAAGTCTCTGTTAGGCCCGCCCCACTGCGGCCATTCGGGAGTTTTTTTAATAGATACCGAACTCTTATTGGAACCAAGTGTTAAAACCTTGCGACCGAAAGCTGTGAAGCCTGCCAAACATATAAAGCAGAGCAGCAGTAGTACACGCCCGATGACTAAAGGGACATCTGCTCCCTGCCTGTCGAGATACCAGCGTTGGTTAAGAATTAAATCATTTCCCATTGAGCCAAAATGTTTTGCACCAACTCAGTATAAAGTTCGGTGGCGATGTCATCGCGCAGAGTCGCGCCATAACGTGGGTGGCACCTTGAGCGCATACGTTTTCTTATCTATCTCCCCAAAACATCCTACGGCGCGAGTCTGTAGCCACTGAGCACCTCACTGCCGGGAGATATGACGAAGAATTATAGTTTACCTGCCATGCTCCATACTTACCGCCGCATCTTTTACGCGAGGTTTATCCCCCTCACTAGAGGCTGTACACATCACGCCTCCCGCGCCGCATGACATTAGGAGCGGAGGCAGGTAAATTCATTGTATGGATATACCACTAAACATGCATGCCGCACGGACGGCTCTGAACCATGATCCCGACCTCCGGGAGTGGGCGGAGCAATGGTTAAAGAATAAAGAGCGTGCCGTTCAGCCGGCTATGACTGACGATGAGTTTGAGAAGCACTGGCGCTCCGTTCGCCCCGAGCGGATGCACGAGGGCGCCATCGAGGCGGTTGCTGCGTATCGACAGCGCAACGAAGAGCATTGATATATTTGAGTCGGAGCTTGAAAGCTTCAACTTCATCTTCGATGAACGCACGAATGCCTCTCTCGAACTCGATCAAGTCCTGATCAAAGACCACTCCCCAGAGCAGTATGAAACAGTAAGGGAGTAGGTCGCTGCCTCATAGATCACCTGCGCCCCACATGACGAGTAAGGGGCAGGTGAAGAGATTGGACGGGAGAGGCGCGATGGGGCGGGTGAAGTTTGTCGAGCGACTATTTGGCATTGCTGCTTAGCTGAAAGTGACTCGATGCCTTTCGCGTCTCAAACCAATTTCCGCTACCCAGCCGATGATGAAATTGATCCTACTCATAACAGCCGTTACCGCTGCCGCCGTCCGTTAGCCCGTAATCGCAGCCACAATAATCATCGCAATGCCGATAATGACAGAGGCCATGACAATGGCGAGAGCAATGTTTTGGTCTTCTTCAATTTCCTTACGAAGAGAGAAGGGCGTCACCTTTCCCATCAGGAAAAAAGCCAATCCAAAGAGCGCTAAGCCAATCACAGTGAAAGCAGCGACGTTTAAGATCGCTTGGGGCAAAGACATTGTCTGTAGAAGCATTGTGATCTCCAATAAAGATTTACGCAGAAAACGGTTTTCTACATTATTCTAAACTCACATTTTTTGACGAGAGGCATTCTTATTTAACCCAGCAAGCGCCTTCGTGATTTCGGTTCAAGTCAGCACGCGCAGGTAACTCCAACCGCCAGTCAGCAGATCCGCCTCCGAGAGACCATCTTCGTTGTTGCCGGGAATGATAAATACGCCATCGGCCATGATTGCTTCAGGATTGATGAGCAAAAGTCCGCGCACCAATTTGCCTATCGTTCCGCTTTGCCAATAAAGCGTTTCGTTATTGATCTCCGCCGGCGGGAATGGCTCGCTCAGATTCAGAATGATAGTCACGGCGACATAATCTTTTTTGTTTGATAAGCGGTAAGCGCCGTCCACCGCGCCGTCCATCTCTTCGCTTTCGGTGGCGGTGTTGGCGGAAAGCTCCGCCGCCCAAGATTCAAACTCCGCCTCTGCTTCGGCGCGCCCGCTTTTGTAGTCCCAAAACGCCTGACTCCAATAAGCTTCTTGATCGAGCAGCAATCCTACTACGCGTTTAATGTAACGCCGCTTGGCTTCCGTGTCTTCGAGGGCGCCGTCTGGATCGGAAATCACCTCGGCCAGACGCGCTCGCAACATATCTTCGCCAAAGGCATGGACGAGGATTTGCAGCCCGAAAAAATAGATCTCTTGCTCATCATTTCCCCAGATAGTTTGCAGCCAAGACCTGCGCGTCATCTTCATCTCCAAACGCATTCCGTAGCACCAGTAAGTACACCAATATCTTTATCACTGATCATCTGGCGCTTATCCACTATATCCGCCGCCACGCCCGAACGACCCCGACCGGCTCGGAGAATAAAAGCCGCTTCTTCCCGCGCGCGTGCCGACGACATTACCCGACGGGGCGACACGCACTGTCGTGCGACCGAAACCGCTCGGCTTGCTGCGACCGACACCAGCGACGCCTCTGCCACCAATGCGCGTGCCGGAAAACATTGTGGGACGCGGGGCCGGGACGTATTTCGGCGGTGAAAGCGGAGAAACAGACGGCGCGCGTCCGCCCACGTATCCTGGATACCGGCTCGCGTATGAGGGGCGAGGATTATAGAAAGGATACGAGTAGAAGAAAAAGGGATGAAAGGCGGGGCTTCCGCCGTAGTAGTAACGACGTTCCTGTTCGGTGCGGGTGGAGCCGTCGCTCCATTCGCGCGTGACGTTTTCATCGACAGGAACAAAGTCGCTCATCGGCAGCAGTGCCACATTCAAATTCTTATTTTTGTACTCCACAAAGTCTTCGTTAAGATCATCCAGTTCCTCCGTGCGTGTGCGGTCAGGCACCACATAGATAATAGACTTAACATTCATCTCTTGAAGTTTTTGGGCGGACGGAAGCTTCGCTAAGTATCGGTTATCGAATTGCGTATCCGCGTCCTTGTATGTTTCCAATCGATGGGAGTCAAGCAGAAAAACCGGCGCGGCAGGGGCTGGCGCCGCCGTCTGTTTGGCTTCGATCTCAACGGCGTAGTAGAGCATCGCCGCCAACGTTTCGTGTGAAGGAGCGACGCCAAGTGGGTGCGGAAAGTTGTCGAAAGTTATAATCAACTGTGCCACATCGGCCAGTCCCGCGCCGAAAGCGACGCTGTCGCGTCCGGGCATGTCAACGATGATCGCTGTCTCCCCGGCATTTTGCGCGTTGGCGAGAAAATCCTTAGCGATCATCTGTCCGCGCGCGTAAGACTCTTTCATGCCGGGCGAAAATATCGGGGCCAGTTGCTGACGCAGTGATTCGTACTGGAGCGACTGGATCAGCGTCGGTACGAAGAACGGCAACCATTCTTGCGATTTCGGCTGAAATGCGCCGAGCATGGCGGACGGCTCCAAGTATCGCTTCCAAGCATCGCGCTGTTGCGAATCCAGCGTCTGCGCGTGAGGCAAAATTAAATTCTTTTCTTCAGAGCCGACGTTCCAGCCTTGCGCTCGCTGCAAATCCAGCGAATCCTTGTCAACGTCCGTCGTGTCGTCGCGTGTCGCCAACCAGATGCCGCCTCCGGCGACAGCGATTGTTGCGGCAGCAGCCCCGCCGACAATGAATCTTCGCCGAGATGTTTGCCACCAAGATTTCGGCTCGCCCGCGTCAACACGCTCCCGCCGGTTGATGCGACTCGCGCCAGTCAACTTATTTCTGATTTTATTGTCATCCATTCAACTGCCTATCCCTTGCCGAGCGACGAAGGTCGGTACTGTCACCGCCGCGTACCCCGTACTCTGTCGCGATAATCGCGTGAAGTATCCAGAAGCGCTGCCCCCTAATAAATACACCCCGTAATTCGCCAATCTTTCGCTTTCGTCAGCCTTAACTTGAAAGAATCGCTGGACGATGAACTGTTCCGCGCGCGCCTGCTCTAAAGTCTTTTGCCAAACATCCTTGCTGACGAAAGGCCCGCAAATTGTTTCCTCCCCTTCGCACCCGTAATTGCTTTTGATGACCCAACCATCCTGCTCAATTCGTAGTTGATGCAAATCGACGCTCGTCATGCGGAAGGTTTCTGGAATGTATTTACGAATCCAAGCGCGTGCGCGTTGCGAAAAACGCTCTTGTTCCTCCCAAAAGAAGGCCAGCGACAACTTATTTTGCGTGACGACCGAACCGAAAGGATTGACCACCGTGACCTCACCATTCAGCTCCGCCGAAAGCAGTGCGCCGAGCGCATTGTATAGCGGTTCGGGATCAGGATAATCCGGCGCATCCTTCCAGACCGGGATGCGTTCGCCCCACCAATCTGTTTTGTAGTGGCGCACAATCAAATCTACAGGCACGCCCAGCACCTCGATTCCGCGCGACGTCCGCCGCAGATTAAACGGCGATCCGCAAACGACACGGATGCCCGCCGCCTCTAACCAGCGAGTCAAGAG
>JACCYN010000212.1 GCA_013696465.1 Pyrinomonadaceae bacterium | reverse complement strand
TTCTGGCAATCCGCAATGGGTCGGGCGGACTCTTCCGCGCCGGCTTCGGGCGCCCGAACCTTGTCGGTTCGCTCGCAGACTTACGCAACGGCGGTAACGGCGTGGATGCACCTTTCTTTAACGCTGGTGCGCTCGGTTCACCTTTAGGAGGCTTTGGCGACTTGGGGCGCAACGTCTTGCGCGGCCCCATGCAAAAGCGTTTCGATCTCAGTATCTCCAAACGGACGCCCATCTCCGAAAACGTCAGCTTCGAGTTACGCGCCGACCTTTTCAATCTTTTCAACAACGTCAACTTCGCTAATCCGAGCGGTAATCTTGCGGACGCCACCGAATTTGGATTCATTACCAACACCATCGGCGGCCCGCGCGTCATTCAATTCGGCGCGAAGCTAAGATTTTAATTCTGACTCCAGCGGCGATCCGGGCTGACGATTGAAATTCGCCCGGATCGCCGTTGCTCTACCCTCCCTTCGCACTTTCGCCACCGTTCAGACCGATGTAACATACCTGTAATACACTTTCCGGTTATCTATCATGTCTTGGAGGAGAATCTTTAATGATCTCATCGTTTCATCGGCTGCGAAGTCTGTGCGCAATCGCGCTTCTCTTCATTTCAGCCTTGACCTTCGCTTGTAGCGGTCAGCGGGGCGGCGAAGGCGAGGGGACTGGCGGCGCGGTGCGTTTGCAGGGCGCGGGCGCGACGTTTCCGAATCCGCTTTATCAAAAGTGGTTGAGCGAATACGGCAAACTGAACTCGAACGTGCGCATTGATTATCAATCGGTCGGCTCCGGCGCAGGCATCCGGCAGATTCAAGAGCAGACGGTTGACTTCGGCGCATCGGATGCGCCCGTGAAAGACGACGACCTCGCCAAAGCGCGCGGCGGTCAACTCCTCCACATCCCGACCGTGCTCGGCGCGGTGGTGCTCACCTACAATCTCAAAGACGTTCAGCAGCCATTAAGATTTTCGCCCGACGTAATCGCCGACATCTTTCTCGGCAAAATTAAGACTTGGGACGACGCGCGCATCAAAGCCGACAACCCCGGCGTTAATCTTCCCGCCGCGCCCATCACCGTCGTGCACCGCACGGACGGGAGCGGCACGACGGCCGTATTCACCGATTACTTATCGAAGGTCAGCCCTGAGTGGGGAGAGAAAATTAAATCGGGCGTCTCCGTGAATTGGCCGACCGGAGTAGGAGCTAAAGGCAACGAAGGCGTTTCCGGTCAGGTCAGTCAAACGCCGAACACCATCGGCTACGTCGAACTCGCCTACGCCGTGCAAACAAAAATGCCCGTCGCGCTCATTAAAAACAAATCCGGCAACTTCGTCGCGCCGTCGCTGGAGGCGGTGACGGCCGCGGCCGCCGAATCCATCGCCGCAACTCCCGAAGATATGCGCGTCTCCGTTACCGACGCTGCGGGCGCAAACGCTTATCCGATTGCGAGCTACACTTATGTGCTCGTTTACAAAGATCAAAAGGACGCCGCGAAAGGCAAAGCCCTCGTTGACTTCCTCTGGTGGGGCATCCACGACGGGCAGAGTTTCACGAAAGACCCGCAGTACCCGTATGCCGCGCTTCCCGCTGAGATCGTCAGTCGCGCCGAAAGGCAGCTTAACTCGATTACCTCCGGCGGTCGGTCGGTGCGCGGCGCGCAATAATTTCAATTCGCCGATCTCAAATTTGCGATTTGAAATCTGAATTCTAAATTTCAATGCAAAACCTGCAACCAAACATTCCGACTCCCGCCACCACACACGGTGCGAGCGCGCGCGCATGGAATTGGCGGCGGACGTTTGCGCCAACGGGAAACACAGGCGACACCGTGTTTCGGCTCGCTCTGTTTGGGGCGGCCTTTTTCCTTATGCTCGTCGTGCTCGTGATGATCGGGGCGATGGCCGTCAACTCGCTTCCGTCTCTGCGCCAATTCGGTTTCGGATTCTTGACGAGCCGCGTGTGGAGTCCGATTTCGGGCGACTTCGGCGCGCTCCCCTTCATCTACGGCACAATCGTCTCATCGCTGCTTGCGCTTTTGATCAGCGTGCCGCTCTCTTTAGGCATCGCTATTTTCCTCGTCGAACAAGCCCCGCGCGGCGTTGCGCGTCCCGTCGGTTTCCTCGTCGAGTTGTTGGCAGCGATCCCTTCGGTCGTCTACGGACTATGGGGCATCTTCGTGCTTGCGCCTTTCCTGCGCGAGTGGATCGAACCGTTCCTCGCGCGTTGGTTCGGCTGGCTGCCGCTCTTCCGTGGCAACGTCACCGGCATCGGACTTTTCACCGGCGGAATTATCCTCGCCATTATGATCACGCCGATCATTACGGCCGTTGTGCGTGACGTGCTGGCGGCCGTTCCCGTCTCGCAACGCGAAGCCGCGCTCGCGCTCGGCGCGACGAAGTGGGAGACGACGCGCGTCGTGCTCAACAACGGCGCGCCGGGAATTGCGGGCGCGATCATCTTAGGTTTGGGCCGCGCCATCGGCGAGACGATGGCCGTCACGATGGTCATCGGCAACCGCGCGCAAATCTCCGCGTCGCTTTTTGAACCCGCTTACACCATCGCCTCCGTCCTCGCCAACGAATTCACGGAAGCGACGGGCGAGCTTTACTTAAGCGCGCTCATCGAACTCGGCTTGATTCTGTTCCTCGTCACTTTTACCGTGAACGGCGCGGCGCGTCTGCTCGTCTGGAGCGTGGCGCATCGCGCGGGTGGCGGGGCGGTCGGGAGAGCCTGATGACGAGCGACTCACAAATTAAATCCGCTGCCAATCACCGTCGCACCGCGAGCAGCGTGATGACGACCTTAACGGCCATCTGCGCCTTTTTCGCCGTCACTATTCTCGCCCTCATCATCGGCTACATTGCCTTGCGCGGTTTAAGCGCGATCAGCTTCCAGTTTCTCACGGACACGCCGAAGCCTGTCGGCGAAGGCGGCGGCATCGGCAATGCAATTTTAGGTTCGCTCGTCTTGCTCCTGCTCGCGTCCGTAATCGGTTTGCCGTTCGGCATCGCGGTCGGAGTTTATCTCGCCGAATTCGGCGACGGGCGCTTTGCGAGCGTCGTGCGTTTTGTGACCGACACGCTGACGGGCGTGCCGTCAATCGTCATCGGCGTTTTCGTTTATACGATCATTGTGTTGCCGATGCGACAGTTCTCGGCATTTGCGGGCGGCATCGCGCTTGCGATTGTGATGATTCCGATTGTTGCGCGCACAACGGAAGAGATGATCCGCCTTGTCCCGACAAGTTTGCGCGAAGGCGCGCTCGCGCTCGGCGCGCCGCAGTGGAAAGTGACGACCGGCGTCGTGCTCCCGGCCGCCGCGTCAGGAATTGCGACGGGGGCGATGCTCGCGGTCGCGCGCGTGTCAGGCGAAACCGCGCCGCTTCTGTTTACGGCTTTCGGTAGCCGCTTCTTCAACGTCTATCTCGACCAGCCGATTGCTTCACTGACCGTGCAGATTTACAACTATGCCATTTCGCCTTACGATGAATGGCACGCGATGGCGTGGGCGGCGACGCTCGTGTTGATGACTTTGATTCTTGCGATCAACATCACGGTGCGCTTCTTCACGCGCAAGAAGATTTGAAAAGGTAGGAAGGCAGAATAGAGAGTATTGTTTTCATTCCGTCTCCTGACTCCTGACCCCAAAGTTTTATGGCTACACCGACATCAACGACCGCGCCCGTAAAGCCTCCGACCGACGCGGCGCAGGAGGAGCAAACCTCCGCTTTGCAAGATGACGGAAGGGAGCGCGCGGCGGCGAAAGTGAGCGTGCGCGATCTGGATTTCTTCTACGGTCGCGCGCAGGCGCTCCACAAAATCTCTCTGGACGTTTCGTCGCAGATCGTGATGGCTTTCATCGGCCCTTCGGGCTGCGGCAAGTCAACTTTTCTTCGCACCTTGAACCGGATGAACGACACGATTCCCGGCACGCGCGTCGAAGGCAGCGTCCAAATTGACGGGCAAGACGTTTATGCTCCGGGCACGGATGTGGTTGAGTTGCGGCGGCGGGTCGGGATGGTGTTTCAAAAGTCGAACCCGTTTCCGAAATCAATCTTTGATAACGTCGCTTACGGCTTGCGCATCAACAAACTTACGTCGGGCAAATCGGAATTAAATGATCGCGTCGAAGAGGCTTTGACTAACGCAGCTCTGTGGCCGGAGGTGAAAGATCGTTTGAAGGCGTCGGCGCTCAGTCTCTCCGGCGGACAACAGCAGCGACTTTGCATCGCGCGCGCTCTCGCCGTCCGTCCGGAAGTGATCTTGATGGACGAACCCGCGTCTGCCCTCGATCCGATGGCGACGCAGAAGATCGAAGAGTTGATCGTCGAACTCAAACGCCAATTCACGATCATAATCGTCACGCACAACATGCAGCAGGCGGCGCGCGTCTCCGACAAAACGGCCTTCTTCTGGCTTGGCAAACTCGTCGAAGTCAACTCCACCGAAAGGATGTTCACTAACCCGAACGAGAAGCTGACCGAGGATTACATCACGGGGCGGTTTGGATGAGAGAGAAGTAAGCGGTAAACAGTGAGCAGTTAAAGTAAGTGCGAACAAATTTTATTACTGCTTACTAAACCAGAGGTTGCATTATGGAATTACACAGATTATTAGACCGCGATCTCGATTCGTTGCGCGACCGCGTGCTGCTCTTGGGCGGCGAGACTGAGACGGCGCTGCAAAAGGCGATGTATGCCCTCGTCGAACGCGACACCGTGACGGCGCGCGAAGTCCTCGACGGCGACGACGAGATTGATCGCCTCGAACTTGAGATTGATCGCCTCTGCGTTGACACCATCGCCCTTCGTCAACCGGCGGCGCGCGATCTCCGCTTCGTCATTTCGGTCGCTAAGATCACGCCAATCCTTGAGCGCATCGCCGACCACGCCTGCAACATCGCGCGCGTCGCCATTGACCTCAACGACGAACCGCAACTGAAGCCCTACGTTGACCTGCCACGCATGGCCGAGCGCGCTTCACACATGCTGCGCGCCGCGCTCGACGCCTTCACCTCAGGCGACGGGGCGGCGGCCCGCCTCGTGATCGACCGCGACGACGAGATCGACGAGCTTTACAACCATATCTTCCGCGATCTGATCGAGATGATGGTCACCGACCCGACGACCACGACGCGCGCGGCGCGCCTCCTCTTCGTCACCAAACACATCGAGCGCATCGGCGATTACGTCACAGACATCTGCGAACTCACGGTTTACATGACCGAGGCGGCCTTTATCAAACACAGCAACTAAGGAAACGCAGAAGTATGAACGATGAATGATGAAGTAAAAGACAGAACTTCCATCCATACAGTTCATCGTTCCGCGTTCTTACTTTTCATATGAAGCCTGTTCTGATTATCGAAGACGACCCTGACATCGCCGAGGGCGTGCGCTACAACTTGGAGCGTGAAGGCTTGAAGGCGCGCGTGGCGCTTACCGGCGAGCAAGGTTTGCAGGCAGCGCTCGACACGCGCAACCCCCCGGCGCTGATCATCCTCGATCTGATGCTGCCCGGCATGAGCGGCACCGAGTTGTGCCGCCGCCTCCGGCGCGAACCCGCCACGCGGCGCGTGCCGATCATTATGCTCACCGCGCGCACGTCTGAAACCGAGCGCGTCGCCGGACTCGAACTCGGCGCGGACGATTACATCACGAAGCCTTTTTCGGTGCGCGAACTCGTCGCCCGCGTGCGCGCCGTTTTGCGCCGCGCCGATGAATCCGTCGAGCAACGCTACGAGGACGAGCGCATGACGATTGATTTTAGCGACATGCGCGTGGTGTGCGACGGCGTGCCCATAAAGTTAACGCGCAAAGAATTCAACTTGCTCGCCGCGCTCGCGCGCAGTGCGGGGCGCATCGCCACGCGCCAGAATCTTCTCGACAACGTGTGGGGCTACGAATACTACGGCGACTCGCGCACGCTCGACGTACACATCCGCCGCCTGCGGCAGAAGCTCGACCCGTGCGGCGATTCGATTGAGACGGTGGTCGGCGTCGGCTACCGCTTTGTCGGAAGTTCTAAAGGGAATTCTCACGAGCCTAACAACGAGTAACAAGCGACTCGGTTAGACGCTTCGTAGATAATCTATCTTTCCTGCAACTCGTCGCTGCTTCAATGGCTTACCGTTTTTTGCCTGCGCTAATCTTCGTCGCCGTTTTTCTTTTCGCCGCCGCTTTGCTCGTCTTTTATTTTGATAATCCAATCGCTGCCCTGTCGCTTGTAATCGCGGCCTTCCTCGGCGCGCTCGTCGCTCATTTCTCCTTTTCTCAAAAAGCCTCCGTCTCGACGGACGCGCCGACGCAACTCAACGAGAGTCAGCCGTTGATCGTTAAAAACAATTCTTCGACTGAAGTGGTTCCCGCAAGCGCGTTGTTGGAAGCGACGATGGAGAGTATGCGCGAAGGAGTACTGGTCGTTGATTCAGGGATGCGCGTCGTGGCGGCCAATCGCACGGCGCACGACATCTTCGGCTCAATCGAAGAACGCGGGACGCCGCGCCGCTTAAGCGATCTGACGCGCCACCTGCCCGTCTACGCCGCTTTTCAGACGGCGCTCGAAGCGGGCGAACGATCTGAAACGAAAGTCGAGATGCACGTTTCGGCGACGGGCGCGGGCGAACGGCGTGTGTTCGATTTGCGCGTCGCGCCTCTGATGCCGGATGAGCCGAATGGTAAGCGCGGGGCGGTCGGCGTCTTTTTCGACATCACGCGCCTCGAACGCTTGGAGCGTGTCCGCCAAGAGTTTCTTTCAAACGTCTCGCACGAACTGCGCACGCCCTTAACGGCCATTCTCACCTTCGTCGAAACCCTTGAAGAGGGCGCGGTGGACGACCGCGAAAACAACCGTCGCTTCCTCTCCGTCATTCGCCGCAACGCTGCCCGGATGCATAACCTGATTGATGACATCCTCGAACTCTCCGCCATCGAAGCCGGGACGGTTTCGGTTGAGCCGACCTGCGTGCGACTTCAATCTTTGACTGCCGACTGCTTCACCGCGCTCGCCCCGCGCGCCGCCGAACGGAACATCGAACTGCACAACGAAGTCGGCCACGAAGTTTATGTCTACGCCGACGCGCGCCGCCTCGAACAGATGTTGACGAACTTGGTTGATAACGCGATCAAGTTTAACCGCGACGGGGGCGCGGTGCGCGTGCGGCATGAGAGCGCGGGCGAGCGCGACCGTGTGCTCATCCTCGACACAGGCGAAGGCATCGCGCCCGAACATCTGCCGCGCATATTTGAGCGCTTCTACCGCATTGACCGCGCACGCTCCCGCGCCCTCGGCGGCACGGGTTTGGGTTTAGCCATCGTCAAACATCTTGCGCGCGCACACAGCGGCGAGGCGAGCGTCCGCTCTGCGCCGAACGAAGGATCAACTTTCACGATTGAACTTCCAAAGGCAGTGAATAGTGAGTAAATGGCAAACAAAAAACGACTCTTCTCCATTTACTTCTCATTAATTCGACACCCTCCATTTTATATCGCTTGACGCTTTCATAAACTGCTTGTTACACTTTCGTAAGATTTCAGTCACTTCGGACGCTCCCTCACGCAAAGAAGGCGTCTCGCCGGTCAAGGGGTTTTAAGTCAGAACAGCGTGTGCGACGCACTTTAAGGCTTTTTGCAATTACAGGAGGTGTGCGGTGGGATTCAAAGTCGGACAGAAAGTTGTCTACCCCAATCACGGCATCGGGACGGTCGAACAGATCGAACAAAAGCAGATCGGCGCAACATCAATTCCCTTTTATACACTCCGGCTCGCGGCAACAAATTCAGTCGTGTTGATTCCGGTCGCAAACGCTTCCGAAGTCGGGCTTCGTTCGCCGATCTCCAGCGCCGAGTGCGAAATGTTGCTGAAGAGTTTGGGCGATGATTTCACCGCGCCGCCGCAGGATTGGAAAGACCGCTTCAAAGAATTCTCCGATAAGATGCGCACCGGCGACATTTTTGAAGTCTCCGACGTGCTTAAGAATCTCACTTACCTCAGCCACCTCAAGCCGCTCAGTTTCCGCGAACAACGCATGCTCGAACGCGCCCGCTACCTCGTCATCTCGGAACTCTCGGCCGTCTGTCGCCAACCCGATTGCCACATCGAGCCGCGCATCGAACAAGCCCTTGCGCGCGCCTGCGCCAAGCACGAGCGCCAACCCGCGCTCCGCTCACGCGCTGCGGGCGCGGCGACCGTTCATTAACAATCGCTTTTTCTGAAACTTCACCTCAGCCTGCGAGCTGCCGCCTGAAGCAAAGCGTTGCGCTCGGCGCGCCTTTCTTCATGTGTGCCTTTCTTCGAGCGAGCATTCCCGCTTCTCAAGAACAAGAAATTTTCCTTCGCCTGCTAACATCTTCGCTTCCGCCTGCGTCTTAAACAACGAACGCCGAAAAGCGCGCGGGCAAAAGCAGTGACTCCTTCAGCCGCGCCCGGCCGCCGAACGCGCGATCAAGTCAACCTTTAATTTCAGTTGTGTATGAGAATTAAATGGCGCATGGGGTTTGCCGATGACCAAGATTGAAGCTGCCCGCAGCCTGTTCTTGGTCGCCCGCGCGAGTCAATCGCCGGAAGAATCTTCGACGGCTGAAACCTCTCCCACGAAGATTTCACCTCATGCCCCGCTCGTCGCGGCGGCGCGAAGCGGCGACCGCGAAGCCTTCGCGCAGCTTCACAGTTCTTACGCGCCGATGGTGCACGGCATCTTGCTTGCCCGCGCGCCGCGCAGCGAAGTGAGCGATCTCGTTCAAGACGTTTTCCTGCAAGCGTTCAGAAAGCTTCACACGCTACGCGACGCTAACACCTTCGGGGCGTGGCTCGCAACGATTGCCCGCAACCGCGCGGTTGACTTTCACCGTCGCGCCCGCGCCGACGAGAAATTAACTGAAGAGGATGCGGCGGCTCGGAGCGCGGAAGAGACGAAGGCGGAGGAGATTTTAGACGTGATCAGACGTTTGCCCGAAGCTTACCGCGAAACACTTGTGCTGCGATTGGTCGAGGGGTTGACGGGCGCGGAGATCGCAGCGCGCACGAATCTGACCTCCGCCTCCGTGCGCGTTAATCTTCATCGCGGCATGAAACTGCTGCGCGAAGAACTTAAAGGAAGAAAGGTATGAGCGATTACCTGTGGAACAAAACGGGCGCGCCCGATGAAGAGATCGAAGCTCTCGAAGAATCGCTCCGCCCGCTGCGCTACCGACACCAAGATTTGGAACTGCCCGCGCGCGCCGAGATTGGACGACACCGCCGCGCCGTTCTTCATCGTTCGCTCGCGGCGGCGGCGATTCTCCTCTTCGTCGCGCTCGCCGGAATTTGGGTGCACCTTCTCCGCACCAACGCCCACAGAGATCAACCGCAGGCGAGCAGCAATCTCGCTCCGCCGGAGGCGCGCGGGCGGCGGGAGCCGAAGCCGGACGCCCCGCAGACAACTTTGGCGCAACGGGACGCGCCCGCCGCCGCACCGAATTCAAGTCCGTCGCTTTCCCGTCGTCGGCAAAGCGTGAGCGCGCCGCGCGCTTCGCAACAAACGCGCCGTGAATCGTTCTCCCTTCGCGCCAAGAACGACAACAAAATACGACGGCAAACGCTCGCCGCAAATGTTGCGCAACGACTGCGCCTTCAAGAGACGCGCGAGGGCGAGCTTGCTAAAGATCGTTTGATGTTCGCGCTCAACATCACAAGCCACAAACTCAACGTCGCGCAAAGAAAAATAAAGGCGACCACGACGCAATCGCCCGCCGCTAATGATGAAAACAGGTGAACTGAAATGATCCGACTACGCACCACAAACTTTTTCTTCGCTTCGCCGAAGACGCTCTGCTCCGGGTTGCTGCTAATCGTCTTCGCCGC
>JACCYN010000157.1 GCA_013696465.1 Pyrinomonadaceae bacterium | reverse complement strand
GCAAGGATTCCGCTCATCTGTTTTCCTGTAAATTGACGTTCGCGTTTGCCGTCTGCTAACCTGTCGGGTTCGCTTGAACAGTAGTATTTCAGCAGAGAGGTTAAAGAAGAAAATGGTTCGTGATGTTTTCATTCTTGGCGGCAAGCGCACGCCGATGGCCGAGTATGTCGGCGCGTTGAAGGATGTGAAGGCGCTTGACTTGGGCGCAACGGCCGCGCGCGGCGCGTTGGAAGCGACAGGCGTGAGTGCGGAAGAGATCGATCACACGATTATCGGCAACGCCCTGCAAACTTCGGGCGATGCGATCTACGGCGCGCGCCACGTCGCGCTCAAAGCCGGAGTTCCGGCGGAGCGCCCGGCTTTGACCGTCAACCGCCTGTGCGGGAGCGGCATTCAATCAATCGTCTCCGGCGCGCAGATGATCCAATTAGGTGAAGCGGAGACGGCGCTGGTCGGCGGCATGGAATCAATGTCGCAAGCCCCGCACGTCATCTACGGCGCGCGCAGCGGTTTCCCGCTTGGTCAGGGCAAGATGGAAGATTCGTTGATGGTCGCGCTCTTGGATACTTACTGCAACACGACGATGGCGGGGACGGCCGAGAATCTCGCGCGCAAATATGAGATCACGCGCCAAGCGCAAGACGAATACGCTCTGCGTTCGCAGCGATGCGCGAAAGAGGCGTCGGACAGGGGAGTATTTGCCGAAGAGATCGTGCCCGTTGAAGTGAAAACTCGAAAGAGCACGAAGATAGTTGAAGCAGATGATCACTTGCGCCCCGAAACGACGCTCGAAGGTTTGGCGAAGCTTCCGACCGCGTTTGCGAAAGACGGTTTCGTGACGGCCGGAAACGCATCCGGCATTGTTGACGGCGCGGCTGCATTAGTCATCGCGGGCGAGGATTACGTTAACAAAAATAATAAGAAGCCGCTCGGAAGGATTGTGAGTTGGGCTTACGCGGGCGTCGAACCCGAATTGATGGGCATCGGGCCTGTACCTGCTGTGCGCAAAGCTCTTGAGAAAGCGAACATGAAACTTGAAGACCTTGACTTGATCGAAGTCAACGAAGCGTTCGCCGGACAGTATCTGGCGGTCGAAAAAGAACTTGGCTTAGACCGGGACAAAACGAACGTCAACGGCGGCGCAATCGCGCTTGGTCACCCGCTCGGCGCAACCGGAACGAGGCTCGTGCTCACCCTGCTGATGGAGTTGGGGCGTCGCAACGCGCGCTATGGTTTAGCTTCTGCCTGCATCGGTGGCGGGCAAGGCACTGCGATCATTTGCGAGCGCGTCTGAACGTAAAGCGCTCTGCTGAAGTGTTCGTGTAAACAAAAAAACTTTCACTTCGCAAATTTCATCGCGGTCGTCTCTGCAACTTGCTGAAGAAGATTTAGCAGAGATGACCGCTTTCTTTGTGCGCGATTACATAGGGAAAGGCATTCATTTAATTTCGCTGTAATCCTTCGTTCACCTTCCGGCAGCATCCGCCTGCTATAAGCGCATTCAAAAAGTCGGACAAAAACTTGACGCGCGCAAGCGCAATCGGATACAAAGCTTGACTCATCCGAAAATTTTGTTTCGCTTCGATAGAGATTTTTGACGAAGCTTCAGGCTCGCCTCTTAATAGAAAGGATCAACCGTTTTGTTTACCCCACCTCGTCACGGGCAAATTTGCGCCCGCGCCGCGCGCCAATACGTCGCCGCTTGCGTCACCGCCCTTTTAATTTTCCAATCACTCGTTTTCATACACCAACCAGCGCAGGCCGCCGCAACGCTCGTCGTCTCCAACGACGTTGTGATCAGCCAAATCTACGGCGGCGGCGGCAACACCAACGCGACTTTCAGCCAAGATTTCATCGAGCTTTTTAATCGCGGCACGCAGAGCGTAACCCTCGGCGGCTACTCGGTGCAGTACTCTTCCGCGGCGGGCAACTCGGGCGGAGCGTTCCTCGTCGTACCGTTGAATAACGTCACGTTGGACGCGGGCGAGTATTACCTCGTCGCGGTGACGACGCCCGGCGCGGCGGGAGTTGCTCTCTCTGCTTCGCCGGCTACCGCGCCCGATCAGACGACGACCGGCATATTCAACCTGTCCGCCACCGCCGGGCGTGTAGCGTTGGTCAGTTCAACCGCCGCCATTACCACAGCCTGCGCTTCAGGACTTCCGGCAAACGTCATTGATTATGTCGGTTATGGCAGCACCGCCACGTGTTTCGAAGGCAGCGGACCCGCGCCGTATGCGCCGCCGTCCGGCGTCTCTAGCAACGCGATCTCTACTTCCAGAAACTCGGCCGGATGCACCGACACCGATAACAATGCGTCCGACTTTACCGTGACCACGCCGGCGCCCCGCAACAACACTTTGCCCCCGAACTCTTGCGCGGGCGGTGGAACGCCGACCCCCTCCCCGACCGCAACGGCGACGCCAAGCCCAACAGCAACGCCGAGTCCGACGGCAACACCTACTCCGACACCAACTCCCTCTGTCACGGCGATTCACGATGTGCAAGGTAGCGGCACGAGATCGCCTTTCGTTAATCAGAACGTAACTGTTAGCGGCATCGTCACCGGACTCAAGACGGGATCGAGCGGCGGCTTTTTCCTTCAAGAGCCGGATTCAAACATTGACAGCAATCCGACCACTTCCGAAGGCATCTTTATTTTCACGGGCAGCACGCTGCCCACGAATGCCGTAATCGGCAATCTCGTCAACGTCACGGGCACGGTGGTCGAGTTCGTCGTCTCGACTGATCCGAACAGTCCGCCGCTTACCGAGATCAGCAATGCGACGGTGAGCCTCGTCTCGACCGGCAACACACTCCCAACGCCCATCACGCTCACCGCGTCTGACACCAGCCCGTCGGGTTCGATTGAGCAACTCGAAAAATACGAAGGGATGCGCGTCACCGCCCCGTCGCTCACGACCGTCGCCCCGACGCAAGGCAACATCAGCGAGGCGAATGCGACCGCCACTTCAAACGGAGTTTTCTATGCGGTGATAACGGGCACCGCGCGCCCGTTCCGCGAGCCGGGTATCGAAGTGCCCGACCCCGTTCCGTCGCCCGCGCCCTGCTGCGTGCCGCGCTTCGACGCCAACCCTGAACGCTTACGCGTTGATTCCGACGCCCAGCCCGGCGCAATCGCGCTCAACGTCACGACCGGCGCGATTATCACGGGCGTCACGGGGCCGCTCGATTACGCTTTCCGCACCTACACGATCTTGCCGGACGCCACGACGCCGCCCGCCGTCTCAAATATTGCCAGCGCGCGACCCGTCCCCGAACCGACCATTGACGAACTCACCGTCGCATCCTTCAATTTGCAACGCTTCTACGATACGACGAACGATGCTGGGGTGGGCGATGTCGCTTTAACCGCGACGGCTTTCAACAACCGTCTTAACAAAGTCTCGCTCGCCATCCGCAACGTACTGCGCTCGCCGGACATCATCGGCGTTCAGGAAGCGGAAAATCTCACGTCGCTGCAAGCCATCGCCAACAGAGTTAACAACGATACGGTTGCGGCGGGCGGCGCGAATCCGAATTATACGGCTTACCTTGAGGAAGGAAACGACGTAGGCGGCATTGACGTTGGCTTCCTTATCAAAGCCGCGCGCGTCAACGTCGTGAGCGTCACGCAGGAAGGCAAGAACGCGACTTTCATTGCGCCCGACGGCACGACCGACATTCTCAACGACCGCCCGCCGCTCGTCTTGCGCGCGACGGCCGCGCGCGCAAATTCAACCACGTCGCTCGCCATCACCGTGATCGTCAATCACCTGCGTTCTTTGAACGGCGTTGACGACGCGGTGGACGGGCCGCGCGTGCGTGCCAAACGTCGCGCGCAAGCCGAGTTTCTGGCGAATCTCATTCAATCTCTCCAGACGACGAATTCGTCCGAGAACATTATCTCCGTCGGCGACTACAACGCTTTTCAATTTAACGACGGCTACGTTGACGTGATCGGCACAGTCAAAGGCACACCGACGCCGCCCGACCAAGTTCTGCTTGCGTCAAGCGATCTCGTCAACCCCGATCTCATCGATCTCGTTGACACGCTTCCGGCCGAGGAGCGTTACTCGTTCGTCTTCGACGGCAACGCGCAGGTGCTCGACCACATTCTCGTCAACCAGAACGCCAATGCGCTTGTGACCCGCTTCGCCTTCGCGCGCAACGACGCTGACTTTCCCGAAACCTATCGCAACGACGTGAACCGACCGGAGCGCATCTCCGATCACGATATGCCGGTGGCCTACTTCGCGCTTCCGGCTGCGACGCCGACACCGACTCCTACTCCGAGTCCATCACCTTCGCCGAGTCCAACTCCGACACCTTCACCGGAAGAGGTGACAACGAGCATCGGCGTGGCGCGCTCGGGCTTAGTGTTCAGTCGCGCGACGCGCGAGTATTCCGGCACGATCACCGTCACCAACACCAGCAACCGCACGCTCGCCGCACCATTGCAGATCGTGCTTGACAACCTCACGCCGGGCGTCACCTTAGTTAATGCCACTGGCACGACAAGCGAAGGCGACCCGTTCCTGACCGCGAACACAACGCTTGCGCCGGGTCAATCGGTGACCGTCGTGGTGCGCTTCAGCAACCCGTCGAACGCGCGCATTGATTACCTGACGCGCGTCTTCTCAGGCACCTTCGGGACACAGCCATCCGGCGGCGGCGCGCCGCAGACGAACGCCCTCGACGATCCCGATCTCTTTCCCGCTCAACAGTACCGTGACTTTCTCAACCGCGAGGCAGACGCGGCGGGCTTCGAGTTTTGGGCGGAGACGCTCAGAGGTCGCCTCGCCGCGTGCGGCACAGGTGACACTGCTGAAGCGAATACGTGCCGAGCGCGGGCGAAAGCGAGCGTGTCGGAAGCCTTCTTCGTCAGTGTGGAGTTCCAGCAGACCGGCTACTTAGTCCATCGGCTCTACAAGGTCGGCTTCGACCCGGCGGCGCGACCCAGAGGGTTGCCGCGCTACGCGGAGTTCATGCGCGACACGCAAGCCGTCGGCAGCGGAGTCATTGTTAACGAAGCGGGTTGGGAGCAGAAGTTGGAGGCGAACACGCAAGCCTTGCTGCGCGAGTTCGTGCAGCGAGCCGAGTTCACTTCACGCTACCCGGCTTCGATGACGAAAGAGGATTACGTCAACGCGCTGATTGATAACGCCGGGTTGCCGCAGAACGGGGCGGAGAGGGAAGCCGCGCTTACCGCTTACGGGGCAGGCGATGCGGAAAGTCGCCTACGCGCTCTGCGCTCGATTGCGGAATCAAAGCGGTTGTTCCTCAAAGAGTTCAACCCGGCGTTCGTCCTCATGCAGTATTTCGGCTACCTCAGGAGAAACCCGGACGAAGGGCAGGACAGTGCCATCGGATTTGCGGGTTACGACTTCTGGCTCACGAAGCTCAACACCGAATCGGGCGACACGACACGCTTCAATACCATTGACGAGTTGCTCCAGCCGACGAAGCGGGCGCAGATGGTCGAAGCTTTCGTTGTCACAGGCGAGTACAGAAGACGCTTCGGCCCTGAATAAGCTCTGAGGCAAAGTCATAACTTAGGTAATCATTGAAAGAAAGCGGAGAAAGATAATGAACACGAAACAAACCTTGCTGCACAAATCCCTGATGGTGTGCTTGCTGCTGGCGATTGCTGCGTTCGGCGGCGGCGAAGCGCAGGCCGCGCCCATCACCTTCAACGTCAGCGTCAGCCTTCCAAACAACGTGGTCGGAACGTCCGGCTTTCTCAATCTTCAGTTTAATCCCGGCGGCGGGGACGCACGCCCTGCAATGGCAACCGTCACCAACTTTTCGACGACCGGCGGCGGTACTTTAGCGGCCGCCGTTGAGCGTCTCGGCGCGGTGACGGGCACACTGCCCGGCACGGTGACGCTGAACAACACCGGGCAACTGAACGACTACTTCCAAGGCACGCAGTTCGGTTCAGGCTTCAGCTTCAACGTGACGCTTTCGGGGCTTGCGCTTGACGCTCCCGGTAACACCACCGCAGGCACTGCCTTCGCTCTGCTGCTTTTTAGGGACGCGAACGGCGCGACGCCGCTCTTTGCGCCGCTCTCGGCTAACGTGCCGTCAGGGTCGTTGCTGCGCATACTCATCAACCCGAACGGTTCGACGACCGTGCTGCTCGATGCTGCTCCGACGGCGGGGTTGGGCGTCAGCGTGACCCAGCAGGGAGCGACGGCCGTGCCCGAACCGGCGACGCTTGCTTTGCTCGGCACCGGCTTGATCGGCGTCGCCGCGAAGGTTCGCAGACGGCGCACACAGCCGGGCACAGACATCAGCCTGTGACGACATGGAGTTAAATCTGTTTCTAATCTAAAGGGTGCGGCAAGGATGCTTCCGGGCGGACTGCCGCACTATTCGCTTGTTTTGTAAGCTGAAAGATTTACGAGGTGATAGTGAGTTTTGAGAAGTCGCGCCAGATTTAACATTCCGTTCACACCATTTTAAGCCTTGCGCAACGGCGCGGTATCATGATAGAAGGCTTGCTTCACATTTCAGGTTTTCCTATCAATCGCAAAATCCGATTTTGTGAAGCCACAATTCTTTCGTGTTCCATCTTAAAAAACGTGGACGAATTTTTCCACAATTCAATTAACACAAGCTTCTAAGGAGTTTCCTTTATGTGCAAGTTTTTCCGCCTGTTCTCCATCGTGCTCCTCGCCCTCGCGTGTTTCAGCACAGCAGGCATGGCTCAATCAACGGTTGACGGCGCAATCGGCGGCGTCGTCCGCGACCCCCAAGGCGCGGTCGTGCAGAACGCATCAGTCACCGTGCGTAACGTCGAAACTAACCAAGAACAAACGGCGACAACTGACGACGAAGGACGCTTCCGCGTCGTGCAACTGCAACCCGGCAATTACAATGTGACGGTTACATCTACCGGCTTCGGCACTTCCAATCAGGAGAACGTCGTCGTTGAAGTCGGGCGCGTCACTTCGCTCGAAATCGGGCTGGCTGTCGCCGGACAAACCGAAACCGTGCAGGTCACGGGCGAAGCTCCCGTTATCAACACGACACAGCAGGATTTTTCGACTAACATCAATCAAACTTCGATCAACGAGCTTCCGATCAACGGTCGCCGCGCTTCCGACTTCGTGCGCTTGACGCCCGGCGTCGTCGCCGACGGCAACTTTGGCTTAAACAGTTTTCGTGGCATCTCAAGCCTTTTGAACAACAACACGGTTGACGGCGGCGATAACAACAATGCCTTCTTCGGCGAAGAACGCGGGCGCACGCGCATCAGCTATGTGATCAGTCAAGCGGCAGTGCGGGAGTTTCAGGTCAACACCTCAAATTATTCGGCCGAATACGGACGGGCGGCGGGTGGCGTCGTCAACACCGTTACCAAGAGCGGCACAAATGAATTTCACGGCAGTCTTTTCTATTACATTCGCGACAACGCATTAGGCGCGCGCAATCCGGGCAGCTTCCGCACAACGCTTGTCAACGGAGTCGTCTCGCCCGTCGGCTTCAAGCCGGATGATCGCCGCCAGCAATTCGGCGGCGCTATCGGCGGACCTATCGTCACAGACAGACTTTTCTTCTTCTTCTCTTACGATCAACAGAAGCGCAACTTCCCCGGCGTCGCCGCTTTCGCCTCCCCATCGTTTCTCGATCTTTCTGCCACGACGCGAACCACGATTCGTAGCAACATTAGATCAGCGTTCCCGACCGGAACAACCGACGCCGCTCTCGACGCGCAGATTGACAATGTTCGCAACGGTTTGTTAAGTCTGACCGGAGAAGTTCCGCGCAGCCAAGACCAATATATTCTTCTTCCGAAGATCGACTTTCGGATTAACGACGCGAACCGTGCGACTTTCACTTACAACCGTTTCCGCTCCGATTCGCCGAGCGGCATTGAGTCTCCGGCGGTCGTGCAGCAGGGACTCGGCAGCTTCGGCGACGACTTCGTTGACGTTGACACTTTCATCGCGCGCCTCAACTCAACTCTTTCGCCGACGCTTCTCAACGAGTTTCGCTTCCAATACGGGCGCGAGTTTGCACGCGCATTTCAAGGCGACCTAACGCCGTTTGAAAACGATCTCGCGGGGCGCGCCACCGTTCGCACGCCTTCCGGTAGATTACCGCAGGTTGACCTTGCGCAAAGCAGCGTCGGCATTCGTTTCGGGCAGCGCCAATTTCTTGATCGCGTCGAGTTTCCCGACGAACGCCGTTTTCAGTTCGCCGATACAATGACGTACTCGAGCGGCAGCCACACAATTAAATTCGGCGGCGATATTAATCGCACGAAGGATAAAGTCAACAACTTGTTTAACGGAAACGGCGCATACTCTTACAGCAGCCTTACCAACTTCATCAGCGATACACTCAACCCGGCGGGTCGTCGTTACACCAGCTTTATTCAAGCCTTCGGTCTCGCCGCTTTCGAGTTTGATACGACCGATTACAACTTCTTCGTGCAGGATGATTACCGCGTTACGCCACGTTTGACGGTGAATCTCGGACTGCGCTATGAATACCAGCGTCTTCCCGAACCGCAAGTTCCTAACACGCTCGCAAACTCCACTCTTCTGGGCATCGGGCCGGAACAGACGCAACAGTTTCCGGCCGACAAAAACAACTTTGGGCCGCGCTTCGGCTTCGCCTATGACTTGACCGGCGACGGAAAAACTTCCGTGCGCGGCGGCTACGGTATCTACTATGGGCGCATCATCAACTCGACGATCTCAAACGCAATTACAAACACCAGCGAACCCGGAGCGCAGATCAGTATATTCCTTCGGCCGGACTCCGCAGGCGCGCCGACTTTCCCGAACGCTTTGGCTGCGCCGCCCGCAACCACCAGACCAGTAGGCAGTGACATCGTCATCTTTTCGCCGAATCTATCTAATCCGAAGATTCACCAAGCCGACCTTATCCTCGAACGCGAGATCGCGCGCAACACAATTGTCTCCGTTTCTTACCTGGTGAGTCTCGGACGCTCGCTGCCTCGCTTCGTTGACAGAAATCTTTCCAACCCAACGGCTACAAGAACCTTTACTGTTGTCG
>JACCYN010000154.1 GCA_013696465.1 Pyrinomonadaceae bacterium | reverse complement strand
ATTTCGAGCGCGAAGCGGCCATGAACTTCATCTACACCGTCGCCCGCCCGCGCAAAGATAAAGTCGCCTTCGTCACCTTCGACGACGAAGTGAAAATGTTGCAAGACTTTACGGATCGCATGGACTTACTCGACCGCGCCGTTAACTCCGTCAAAAAACCCGGCAATCACACATCGCTCTACGACGCGGTTTACAACTTCTGCGATGAGAAGATGCGCACCGCGCCCGGCCAACGCGCGCTCGTCGTTATCACCGATGGCGACGACACATACAGCCGCGCGCTGCTGACCGACGCGATTGACATCGCGCAGCGCACCGAAACCGTGATCTTTGCGATCTCGACGAAGGCGGGATTCTCGGCGACCGTGCCCGGCACAGAGGCCGGACAGGTTGCGGATCGCGGCGACAAATCGCTCGAACGCCTTTGCGAAGAGACGGGCGGACGCGCCTTTTTCACCGGCGACGCGCTCGCGCTGGAGCGTTCGTTCACGAGGATCGCTAAGGAGTTACGCTCGCAGTACATCGTCACCTATCGTTCGACGAACGACGTTTACAACGGACAGTTTCGCCGCATCGAAGTTCGTTTGACGAACAAGCGCGATGGAATGAAGGTGCGCGCCAAGGACGGCTATCGGGCGGTGTCGGAGCGCGCCGGGCAGTAAGCTTGAACGCGAATTTTGAGAGTTAAGAGATTAGCAGAAGGTATTTTGCAATGATGATTTACGGCAAAGGTTTCGCGGGCAA
Organism: Pyrinomonadaceae bacterium; assembly: GCA_013696465.1. Lineage (GTDB taxonomy): Bacteria > Acidobacteriota > Blastocatellia > Pyrinomonadales > Pyrinomonadaceae > JACCYN01. The sequence goes on along the minus strand of JACCYN010000154.1, from coordinate 1,473 downwards.
GCTCGCCGCTTTACTTCTGACGGCGGCGCTACTTTTCGCTGGCAGTTGGATCGGCACGCAAGCGCAAAGCAGCGCTTCGGGACAGAACACTAACCGCCCGCGCCGCGCAAGCGACGCCGCAACTTCCGCCGCTTCGCCATCATCTTCCACACCTCAAGCGCAACCGACTCCGCCGCCACCCGTAAGTGCCCCGACGCCACCGCCGCAAGACGATGATGACGACGACGTAGTGCGCGTCGAAACCGATTTGACGAACACGCTGTTTACGGCCGTTGATAAGAACAGGCGATTCGTGACGAACTTGCAGCAATCTGACGTTCGCGTTGTGGAAGACGGCGTACCGCAAGAGATTTTCACTTTCTCGCGCCAAACCGATCTGCCGCTCTCACTCGCCATTATTCTTGATCGCAGCGCGTCGCAGCAATATACGTTGCCGGAGCAAAAGAATGCAGCGCGCGCTTTTCTCGATTCGGTCGTCCGACCCGGCAAGGATGAAACAGCCGTCATCTCTTTCACCGGACTCGTCGAGCTTGAGCAGGACTTGACGGGAAGCACCGCGCGGGTGCGCCAAGCGATTGATCGCGTCGAATATGTGCCGCCGTCCGGCATCGTCAACAACCAACAGGTCGGCACGCCGCCCACCTCAGACACCAACCAAAGATTGGCAGGCTCTACCGCCGTCTGGGATGCCGTGTGGTTGGCGAGCAAAGACGTGCTGACTCAATCACCCGAACGGACGAGGCGCGCGATCATTCTGCTCACAGATGGCGATGATCGTGATAGCCAAGTCGAGTTGAAGGACGCGGTTGAAGAGTCGATCAAAGCTGATGTCGTTGTCTATTCAATCGGCATTGGCGATTTCATCAATTACACTGGCATTGACGAGAAAGCATTGCGCAGATTGTCGGAGCGCACAGGCGGGCGCGCCTTCTTCCCGGAAAATGACACGGAATTGCGCGCCGCGTTCGCGCAGATTCAAGACGAGTTGCGCTCGCAATACTTGGTTGCCTACTCTTCGACGAACAAGAGCCGTAACGGTCAATACCGCCAAGTCAAACTCGAAGTCGTCAATCCGGAACTGCGCAAGCAGAATTTGCGTTTAACTTATCGTCCCGGATATTTCGCTCGCTCTGGCGGCGCTGCGGCTCCGACGCAACGACAACCACAGACGCGCCGCCCGTAAAAACATTCATCCGGCTTCTCACCGCCGAAAATTTAAGCTGATGACAAAAGTTCACGCGCCGCCCTTCAATTAAGTAGGGCGGCGCGTATTTAATTTTCACCGACTTCTTGCCGCAAGAGCGTTACTTTTCGCCGCGCGATTTCTCTACCACCGTCTCAAGGTCGACGACGAGTTTGCGCACGCCCGGTTGATCCGCTGTCTCAAGCGTGCGTAAAGCTTCGTCGAGCACGCGCCGTTGATGCTCCGACCACAGCGCCGCGCCCGCGACACTGCCATACTCTCCGGCGTAG
>JACCYN010000119.1 GCA_013696465.1 Pyrinomonadaceae bacterium | reverse complement strand
AAAGCAGAGAGAGGCGAGCAGAAGCGCGGCGACAAAGCGCGGACGAACGAGATGCCGGGTTTTATATTGTGTGTGGTGCATTGATTCGCTTTTCAATTCCCTTGCGCGTGAAGCAAGAGGGGATGTTTGAGTATCGTGGCGGCGGCCTCCCGTTATGTCAAGGGTAAGTTCTCCGCGTCGCCGCGCCGGGCGAAAACTGATCCGCTGCTTGTACGAACCCTCTCCAATTTAATGTGCCGGAAAAAGCGATCAAACGTCCGGTGTTTACTGCGCCCCTGCCGTAATAAACCTGCGCCGGGACTTCGCTCGTAATCAGAACCTCGTTCCGCTGTTTGCCAAGAAGACTGTTTTTGTTTGTGTCCTTGCGATGCTGCGGTGTGCTTCGATCAATCCTCTTTGGCTTCATTGTTGCCAACGACTTCGCGGCAATTAATTTCAACACGCTTATGCGGAGGAAGAGACTATGTTCAGAAAACATTTGTCGTTCACGTTAATAGCTTTGCTCGTTTGTGCGGCGGGCGCAGAAGGGGCACGCGCGGCGCAGAACGATCAAGAAGCGCCGCGCGTCGAGGCCGTAAAGCAACGCATCGGTAAAATCGGCGTCGGCGAACGGGCGCGGGTGACGATAAAGTTGCGCGACAGTTCGGAAGTTAAAGGTTATATTTATCGCGCCGGGGATGACAACTTTATCGTGGCGGACTCGAAGACGGGGGCGCGCACAACCGTTTCCTACGCGGACGTGGCGGAGGTGAAACGCAAAAGGCAATTCACAACGCTCAAGACTGTCGCCATTACAATCGGGACTTTAATGGCTATCGGGGCTATTACCGGCGCTGTTCTTGGAGGCTAAGTGGATTCGGCGTCGCCGCGTGGCGCGCCAATTTGATTTCGACGAGCGCATCGTAGAAGGTTGCGCCGCCGCCCATGTCGGTTAATTCTTGCGAAGTCAGTTGATTGATGTTGACGCCGCCGGGCGAAAGCTTGTTCCACCAGACCGAAGGCGAGACGACGACGCCGGGACGCGCGCGCGTCGTCACGACGGCCGCGAGTTCGCACGCCCCACGTTCGTTGTAGACGCACACCGTGTCGCCGTCACGGATGCCGCGCGCTTCAGCGTCCGCCGGATTGATCTCGATGAAGGGGCGCGCTTCTTGACGTAAGTGTTTCGGCAGATTGGCAAAACTCGAATTGAGAAATGCGTGCGCCGCCGGGCTGATCAGCGCGAGCGGGTATTTCGCGGCGAGTTGCGGCGCGGACATCTTTGATTCGCGGGGTGGCACAAAATCCGGCACGGGCGGTAAACCTTGACTCTCCAGCTTCGCGGAAAAGAGTTCGCATTTGCCCGACGGCGTGGGGAAGTTTCCTTCGGCAAACGGCGCATACTCTTCCGGCAGATTAAGACGCATCCATCCTCTCTCGCGCAAAGCTTCGAGCGTGATGCCCTGAAGCGACGGGTGATCAAGACTGATCGCTTGGCGCGCGATCTCTTCGTCTGAATCCCCGAAACATTCTTCGGTGAAATTCATGCGCGCGGCGAGGTGGCGAAAAACGTCCGAGTTTGATTTCGCTTCGTGCAACGGTTCAATCGCCCGCTCGTTGATCACGAGGTAGAGATGACCATAAGCTTTGTGTAGATCAAAGTGTTCAAGCTGTGTGGTCGCAGGCAGCACAATGTCGGCGTAGTCGCACGTATCGGTCATGAATTGTTCGTGCACAACCGTAAACAAATCTTCGCGCCGCAAGCCGTCTAAAACCTTCCGTTGCTCCGGCGCAACGGCCGCCGGATTCGAGTTGTAAACGTAGAGGGCGCGCACGGGCAAATCGTTTGTTACGTTGAGCGCATCGCCTAAGCGAGACATATTCACGTTGCGCGGCCGTTTCGCGGGTAACAGGTCGGGGCGCTCAAGCGCGGTGCGGTTGACTGGAAACGTGCCGCTCGTCGAAAGCAAGATTCCTCCGGCCGCATCGCGCCACGCGCCCACAACGGCGGGCAGACAACTGACCGTGCGCACGGCCATCGCGCCGCCCGCGTGTCGCTGCATCCCGTAGTTGATGCGAATCACAGCCGGGCGAACGGTCGCGTAAAGGCGTGCGAGACGGATGATCGCGTCTGCTTCGAGGCCGCAAATCTCCGCCACGCGCTCAGGCGAATATTCGCATGCGCGTTCGCGTAATTCCTCTGCGCCGATGGTGTGGCGCTCCAAGTAATCTTTGTCTTCGAGATTTTCCCTGAAGATGACGTGCATCATTGAGAGCGCGAGCGCGGCGTCCGTGCCGGGCAAAATGGCGATGTGCTCTTCGCATTGGTCGGCGGTGCGCGTGCGGCGCGGATCGATGGCGATAATTCGCGCGCCTTTTTTCTTGGCTTCTAAAATCTGCGACCAGAGATGTACGTTGCTCGTGATCGTATTCGTGCCCCAGAGCAGAATGAGGCGCGCTTCGTGAAAGCGTTCCGGGTCAGTCCCGATGCTCGCGCCAATAATTGCTTTATAACCTTCCGTTCCGGCCGACGCGCAGATCGTGCGGTCAAGCAACGACGCGCCGAGCCGATGAAAGAAACGCCTGTCCATTGACTCCGACTGCACGAAGCCCATCGTGCCGCAATAGCTGTAAGGCAAAATCGTCTCCGCGCCTTCGGGCGAATCCGCAAGTTGACGAAAACGATCCGCGATCTCATCAAGCGCCTCGTCCCAACCCATCCGCTCGAAACTTCCTTCGCCTTTTTTTCCTATACGTCGCAACGGAGTCTTAATACGGTCAGAGCTGTGCGTGCGTTGTTCGTACTTGGAAACTTTAGTACAGAGAAAGCCGCGCGTAACCGGATGCTCAGGATCGCCCGCAACACTTGTGGCGCGCCCTCCCTCAACCGTCACGAGCATCGCGCACGTATCCGGGCAATCGTGCGGGCACGCGGCACGCACGATTGTTTCGTTCTTCGTTGATCTTAATTCTTGCGACATCCTAAATTCAGATTA
>JACCYN010000058.1 GCA_013696465.1 Pyrinomonadaceae bacterium | reverse complement strand
TGTTCGCGCAAGGAGGCGAAGCGTCGGACGGCGAGATTAAAGCGCGGCGTCATGATGTCGCGGCGCGCGGCGAGCCTCGCTTGATACTCGCGCAGTTGGTTCATGTCGGCGCGGCGGATCGTATATTTGTTCTGCAAGGTTTCAAACGCCACCCACCAACCATCATATTGCTTGAGGAGTTCGCCCGCGTTTTTGATGTAAGCGACGGGCACGCCCCACGATTTGGCAAGAAGGTTGATGTGCGAAAGCGGCGTCGAAGGCTTCGAGACGATGATTCCGGCGACGGGCGGCAGATGAAGCGGCACTTCGTTGAGGACGATGATTTCGTTTGAACCGATCTCGACGCGCTCATCCAACTTCTCGACAATGTGAATGCGACCCAAACCTTTAGCGACGTTGAGCGGGCTGTATTCCTGCTCGCGCGCAAGATCGCTTTCCGAGATGCGCTCCAAGCCTTCAATAGTGACGGCCGCCTCTTCTTGCCGCAGCGAGTTCGGCTTATACGCGGCTTTCTCAAAGAACGTGCGATTGATGATCTCCCACGTCTCTTTGATTTGTTCGGCGGGGATCAGATCGCCTTCCCAGAATTCAAACGTGAAGCGTTTGACGGGAGTTTGATAGGCGAGCGTGCCGAGGATGAAGCGTCGGTTCGGCTTGAGGTAGTTGTTGTCGAAAAACTGATCGCCGCGCTCCAAAGAAAGATACGTGCCGTTGACGAAATCACGATGAAAGCGGTAGCGCTTCGAGTTGACGTAATAGATTTTGTTTTTGGATTGGCGATCAATCACAAACATAACGTGCGGAAGCGCGTAAGCCCGGTCGGTGTAGACGCGGGCGAGCGTGTCAAATTCGGCGCGGGATTTGAGCGCAGGAAGCGACGCGGAGTTGCGCACTTGCGCTTGAAGCGGACTTGCGTTTGAGAGAATCAAAACAAGAACTAAGAACAGCACACGCTTGCCCCTGCTAAAGATCAGTTTGTTTCTCATTCAGTCTTCCCTCTTTCAAGCTTCAGTGTCTTTCGCCTCTCTGCGTTTCTCCGCAGAGAGTTTCGCGCCTTCGCGCTCCAGCAATTCTACCAGATCGACGATGTGTCGCTCGCGCGTGAGGTAACTGTTGACGTTGACGCGCAGCGCACGACCGCCCTTAATCACTGTGCTTGCAAACCACGCTTTGCCATTATGTTCGATGCGTTGCTGCAAAGCCTGTTGCAATTCATCGCGCTCGTTTTGACTTGTCCCGCGAACTTCTTCGGGTGTGAAGCGGAAGCAACACACGGCCGTTTCCACTTCGCCCGCGCGCTCGAAGTTCATTGAAGCATCAATGCGGCGGGCGAAATTTTGTGTGAGTTCGATCTGCCGGTCAATAATTCGAGCGTAGCCGCGAGCGCCCAAAAGCTTAAGACACATCCAGAGTTTAAGACTGTTGGCGCGGCGCGTGCCGAGTTGGCCGTAGCGAAAGAGATCGTATTCGACATCAGCGCCGCTCATCCGCTCGCGCCGCTCACTTAAGTATTCCGGCGACGCATCGAAACTCCGGCGCAGCACACATTGGCCGTCGCGCACAAGAATCGCGCCGCACGCAAACGGCACAAACATCCACTTGTGCGGATCGATGGTGACGGAATCCGCCCGCTCTAACCCGCGCAAGATGTGTTTGTGCTCGTCGGAAAAGACGAGCGCGCCGCCGTAAGCCGCATCAACGTGAAACCAGAGTTTGTATTCTTCGGCGACGCGCGCGAGTTCGTCGAGCGGATCAATTGCGCCCGTCGAGGTCGTGCCCGCCACGCCGACAATGGCGCACGGCACATCACCGGCCGCAACGTCGCGCTCAATCTCTTCAACAAGACGGTCAACACGAATGTGAAATCGCCCGTCTGTTTCGATCTTGCGCAAGTTGCGACGACCCACGCCGATGATGTCAACGCTTTTATCGAGCGAGTAATGACACTGCTCCGAAGCGTAGACAATGAGCGCGCCGCTTGTTCGTTCCGTTCGCTCCGTGTTACCTCGCGTCTGACGAAGGCCGTCATTCGGCGCTTCTTCCGCGACGTGATCACGCGCGCACTTCAAAGCGATCAGATTCGCCTCTGATCCGCCGCTCGCCAGCGTGCCGAAGCCCGCATCTCCATAACCGACGCGGTCGCACAACCATTTCGTCACCTGCGTTTCGATCACGCTCGCTGCCGGAGAGTTTCGCCACACCGCGCCGTTCTGATTCATCGCCGCGATGAGCGCGTCAGCCCAGACGCCGATGGCGAGCGGCGTCGGGTTAAACTGCCCGAAGTAACGCGGACTGGAAATGTTCATCCCGTGCGGCAGCACGTCGCGCGCGAAACTCTCGAAAATCTTTTCCGCGTCGGTGCCTTCGCGCGGCAACTCTTCGTGAAAGAGTTTTTCCAAGTCGGCGGGTGCGGCGCGCGAACAGAGCACCTTGTCATCAAGCGTGCGCGCGTAATCGGCGATTAAGTTTGTTACGATGACTCCCAATCGTTCGTGCTCTTTGCTCAAATCTTCGCTCGTAAATTCTTGCGCCGAATCTTTAGTCATGATTAAGAACCGCTTCGCCGGAAAATCTCTGTTAAGCTAAAATCTTCTCTTTGCTCATGACCAAAATTAACACAGATTCGTCCGTCGAGTTCCTCCGCGCGCTCAAAGTTCACGAAGCAGACTACGGTGTTGAATTAAACGACACGCAACGCCGCGCTTTGTGCGACTACTACGAGATTCTCGGAGTTTGGAACGCGCGCCTGCACTTGGTCGCGCCCTGCTCGCCTGCGGAATTCGCCACGCGCCACGTACTCGAATCCTTGTTCATCTTGCGGTTTGTCAAACGGGGTGCGCGCCTATGCGATGTCGGATCGGGCGGTGGGTTGCCCGCCGTGCCGTGCCTGATCGTGCGTCCTGATGTGAGTTACACTTTGATCGAATCGAACTTGAAGAAAAGCGTGTTCTTGCGTGAAGCGTTAGCGCGCGTCGGAAGAAGCGAACGCTCGGAGATCATCAACGCGAGGTTTGAAAATGTTTCCGCGCCAATTGCTGATTTCGTGACGTGCCGCGCGCTCGACCGTTTCGCTGAAATGTTTGACGCCCTTGTCGCGTGGTCGCCGCGCGAAAGCACGCTGCTCTTCTTCGGCGGGCACGCGCTCGGAGAAAGAGTTGAGCGCGGCGCGCTCGCTCATACACGAGTGCAAGTGCCGCGCTCAAACGAGCGTTTCATTTTCATCATCAAACGTCCGCCGACAAAATAGTAGCAGTCTCATAAGGCATGGGAAGATCGGCTCTCCCGCAATTTTGATGGCGCGAGATTTTAGCGGCCGTTTGCGGCAAGATTACTTTAGCGCTTCAACCCTGCCGTCCAATTCACCACGACGCTGATCGGGGCGGCATTTGTTTCTTCAACGTTCGAGTTAATGAGAAACCGCTGCCCGTCGGCGGTGACCGCGTAGTGATTCCTGAAATTATCTGTCACAGTAAGGACGCGCGTGTCGAAGAGCGTCTTGGGAACACCCGCCTCGAATGTCGCTCCCGGCTTTACGTCCACCGCCATGAGTTTCCTATCGGCGGCAATGTAGAAAAGTTCACGGCCATCGCGCCTCCACCTCGGCTGGCCGCCGCCGCCCGTCGAGACCCGCCACTTGCCACCGGAGGTCGGGAACGTTTGGACGTAAACCTCCGGCGCTCCCGACTCGTCCGAAGTGTAGGCGATCCATTTTCCGTCGGGCGAGAATTGCGCCTGCTGTTCGTTGAACTCCGTTTGCAGAAACGGAAATGGCTGCCGATCCCCGGACATCGGTAACACCCACAAATCCAATTTCGTTTTCAGATTGTAAGTTTGATAGACAATGAACTGTCCATCCGAAGACCAATCGTCCGGCACTTTCGCCTCACTTGACTTGAGAATCGTTTCCTCATTCCCGACGCCACTCGCAATTTTTTGATAAAGATTCGAGACACCTTCGCGGCTTGAAGCGAAGACGATGCGGCTTCCGTCGGGCGACCAAAGTGGATTCGAGTCGCCCGTCGGATCAATCGTGAAGCGCGAGGGGATGCCACGCGCGTCGAAGAGCCAGATGTCCGTTGTTCCCGTTTGAGTATCTACGCGATCTACCGCAGTTCGCTTTTCGTCTGGTGAAAGCGCAAGAGTGAAGTAAAGACCAACCGCGCCCAGCGATCCGATCTGTTTGCCTCCCCGGTCAAACCA
>JACCYN010000053.1 GCA_013696465.1 Pyrinomonadaceae bacterium | reverse complement strand
GGGCTGTCCCTTCCCTGTCAGCAGACGGCGATAAAAGTTTGTCATCAACTCTGCCGTCGAGCGATCCGAAACCGACCAGAGACTCACGCCGACGGTCGGCGCGCCCGCGTACATGAACGCGCGCGTGAGTCCGATCACGCCTTCGCCGCGCTTCTCTTTGCCTAATCCGGTTTCGCACGCCGAAAGCATCACGAGCGGTTGACCGAGACGCAAGTTAAAGACTTCATCCGTGCGCAAGAATCCGTCTTCGTTGCTGTTGCCGACCAAAGAGAAGACGAGTCCGGTAAACTGCGGTCGTTGCGCGTTAAGCAGTCCGTGCGTGGCGACGTGGAGCACGCGGTAAGGTTTCAAATCTTTCGCCTCGATGTTCGATTCGCTCGCTTCGAGTCCCGTCCACGTATCGGCGCGCGTCTGCGAAGCGCGCGCGAGTTGAGCGATTTGTTGCGCTTCGACGGACGTGCCGTTCAAACGCGCGAGCGACGGCGTCGTGGCGGCGTTTCCGGTGGCGGAGGTTTGCGCTGGCGCGCCTGCAACGTCCGTGAGCGCGCTCCCTAAGGCGAGGCCGCGCGTCGCGTCTCCTCCGGTTTGTGTCGCGGCGGCGGCTTGCGCTGCTCCGCCGCGAGCGCGCGGGTCGGTTGTGCTAAAAACCGGATCGGCGACGATGAGCATCGCGCGACTTGTGGCGTTCTGGCGTGGCGTACTGTTGATCGCGGCGACGACCGAGGCGGACGGTGCGTAAACGATCTCGTTCGTCTTAATAAGATAAGGCAGCGCGGCGTAGTCCGTGCCGCCCGGCGCGATGACGAGCGCTCCGAACGGAATGTAGTTGAGCGCGCCGTCGGCGACGATTAGCACGCGACGGTCGCCGATCACGCCTGCGGCGGGTTCAATCGTCGTTTTGTAAACGGCGTTGGCGGCTGCGGCATATCCGCTCGCGTTTCCTGCTGCGCCCGTCGCAGTCGTGTTGGCGGCGTTACCTAAATTCAAACCGCGTTGTTGGTCGCCGGAGAGTTGAAGGATTGAGCGGCGCAGGCTTGCGGGCAGGATTTGCTCGCGCAGTGCGGCGACTTGCCCTTCGATAGTGGAGCGCGCGGGCAATTTGTAAAGGCTCACGCTTTTGTTTCCAATTGCCCACATATAGGAAGCCGTGTCGCCGAGACTGTATTCGAGCAGCGCCGTACGGTCGTCTAAAACCTTAGATTGTGTTTCGGCGAGCGTGAGCGGCTGCGGTTGTGTGAGCGCGGCGTAGCGTGGACTCGCGGCGCGAATCTGATTTTCAATTTGATCGTTTTCCGTTTGCAGCCGTTCGAGTTCATCCTCTAACTCGCTCGCCGATTTCTTTTGTTCGGCATTGACGTTAACGCCCGTTAGTTCCGTCCCGATCTCTTGCTGGCGGTTAAGATTGTCGCGCTTACGTTGCAAGAGTTCGGCGGGCACGCCCTCGCTAATTTCCGTGCCCGTCTCGCCGAGCAGATCGAGCAAAGAACGAGCGCGCCCCGCTTCCGTGACGCGGAAAGCTTCCGCCGCATATTCGAGCGCGCGCCCTTGCAGTTCGCCGCCCGCAGGCGAAGAGGAATTTATCAACGCCGTCTCGGCCATGTAACTCGAAGCTTCGTCGAACACGTCGCGCGTGGTGGCAAGGAAAGTCGAGCGCGCTTCGTCGGCGCGCAACGAACCCGCGCGGATCGTCTCAATCGTGCGCAAGGAATCACGGTAAGCGGCAAGCGCCTCGTCGCGCATTCTCGTCGCTTTGTTGGCGTCGCGTTCTGCGGAAGCCAAAGCCCAACGGCTACGCCCCAGACCGCGTTGTGCAGGCCACGTCAGATCAAGGCGATTGTCTTTCTGCGCACCCGATGCGGCTTCCGTATAAAGTTTCACCGCATCGCTGTAACGCTTCTGCGCGAAAGCGACATCGCCGAGACTCGTGCGCGCGGCGACGCGGAAACGGCGCGCTTGACCGAGCTTTGCTATTACATTAAGACCACTGCCGCCAGCCGCGGCAAGTGCGTTCTCGAAATGCTTTTTCGCCGTGTCGAATTGGTTGTTGGCGAAATCAATGCGCCCCATTCCCGTTTCGTAAGTCGAGTAGATGATCAATTGGCGATAGGCGTCGAAGGCTTGTTTGACGGCCATCGCGGCGTTGATCGCGGTCGAAGCGTTTGCGCCCCCGCTCGTCGCAATGCTGGCAGCCGAGCCGAGCAAGCCACCCAAGCCGCGACGTCCTCCTCTTCCCCCGCCACCCGTCAAAGTGTTTGAAGGCTTCTGCACGCTCATGCGTCCGTAAGCGGAGCGCGCCTCCGAAAGATTATTTTGACGAAGGTGGGCGTTGCCAATTTTGGCGAGCATGAGGTTGGTGTTGTACTTCGTGCTGCTGAATCCGGCGGCGGCCGCCACTGCGCTTTCATCACCGCCTGCGCGGACAAACGAATCGTGCGCCTGCTGGTAGTAGTTGAGCGCAATGTTGTACTGCCCTTGTCGCTCGTAGAGTTCGCCGAGCGCGTCCTGCGCGGCCGCCTGCCCGCGATTGTCGCTCGCGGCGGTGAAGAGACGGAGCGCGGCGTCGAGGCGGACGAGGGCTTCCGACGCCCGCCCGCGTTTGAGCAAACTTCGACCTTCATTCAACGCGCGGCGCGCATCATCCGACCCCGCTTGCAGTGAAGCGTTCGGGGCGGAAGCGGCGTGTGCGGCAGGGGAAGTTTCGCCGCGCGCAATGTTAATGGGTGTCCCTGTTGACGCGATGATCAAAGCGAGGGGAAGAACAAGTAGACGTGCTTTCTGGCAAATCATTTCTAGACCTCCGGGGGATGAGCGACTGTTTCCGTGGCGCCCGTTTCATCAGTGAGAAATTTCAAACTTGAAATTCCATATTTAAGATTTGCAAGCTTTCAACTCAACAATCTCTGCAACAACTTCACCTGTGAATGAGATCGATCATGGTGACCAGCAAGTTCGTTTGCGAGGAAGCGTTCATGCGCACAATGCTCGGTTCGGGCGCGCTTTGCGTGAGCGTCGTTCCGCGCGTCACGGCTTCGCGCTCATCCGTTGTTTGCGTTTGCCCGTCAGTCTCTTTGCTTCTGTTGACGACGACGCGCGAATCGGCCGACTGCGTTTTAACTTTCGCCCACACCTGATCGGTTGGCCGCCACGTGCAGGGCTGCGGTTTATCGGCACAGTAGTTGATCAACGCCGTCTCGGTCGGCACAGACGGCAGCGGCTCGCGCGTGACGACGATGTAGAGGCGCTCGACGGCCGGTTTATTGTCGAAAACGAACCAACGCTCTTCTTCGTTCGCTTGAGCGCTCGACGGAGCTTCGTAAGGCACGTGCGCCGTGACGAGATTGTTCGCGTTGTTGAGTCGCGTGTCGGGGAAAAGCATCTGCGGGTTGTTGCCGTTTTCGGTGTGGAAGATGTAGAGATAGCCGTCAATGTTTGATTCGAGGTTGATGCGGATGTGATCTCCGGCGCGGAAGTTCGTCGAAGGATCGACGCGCTTCGGGTTGCCGGAAGCGTCGCGCATGAATAGCGTGTAGCCGAGACCGATGGATGTCGGCACAAACGAATTTGTGGCTGCGCTCGAACTTGTTGTAACGCCTGAATTCATCCTAGCGCTCGCTGCGGTCGGCGGCGCAGGAGTGTTTTGCGGCGGGCGAGTTGTCGCGCTGCGGCGCGGCGGGTTGCTGCGGCTCGCCACAGTGTTGCGCCCGCTCGATGTGTTGCCGCTGCTCCGGCGGTTTTGCGTTCCGCCGCCACCCGCGCGATTACTGTTGCCTCGATTGCCGCCGTCACCTCCCGAACGCTGTTTCGTGCCGAGACCATCGGGGCGCGAACTGACGAATGTGTTGCGGGCGTTGGCGGAAGTGATCAAATCTTGCGCGGGCGTCGCGGGCGGAAGAAGATTTGCGACGAAAGCAAACATGATGATGAACGAGAAAAACTTTGAACGCATAATAAATTTCTCCTCAAGTGCGTTTCACAGGCGAAAGATTTTCAACTGACACTTACGAACCCGTGTTTTGAAGCGCGATCTGGACGATCACGGGCTTGCCCGCTTGAATTGTCGTTTTGGGAACATTGACGGCCGCAAACGGTTTGCTTTCGTCTCCGTCTTCGTGCCCCACCGTGATCTGCGGCGCGCTTCCCGCATTTGCGCGGCGAAACGCTTCGAGTTCTGCGAGTTCGCCCGGCGAGAGCACGCGCATCGCGCGTCGGTTAAGAAAAGTCGGCGAGGTGAGCGGCGTGGGAGAAAAAATCAAAGTCATCGTTCCGGTGCTCGGCTTCGTGGCGATTGTGATCGAAGCGTTGCCGCCCGGAAAAGCGAAATTTGTGTTCGCCCTGACCGCGTTGGAACTTAATTCTAATTCCGGTACGGTCACGGCTGTCAAGTAAGCCGTCAATTGTTCTTCTTCGTTCGGCGCGATGATGTAGAGATAGCCGTCGGCGGGGGAAGCGACGTAAAATTTAGCTTGACGCCCGCCGGGAAGCCTCAAGGACGATCCCGCGATGCGTTCATGCTCACCGACGAAGACGAGCGGCGGATAGATGTCGAGCCAGTAACGTAGAGCTTGCACGCTCCCTGCGTTTGCCGATCCGTTGCCGAGTGAGTTTGAGCGAACTTCCGGTTGCCCTCCGTTTGCCTCTGCTCCTTTCCTCGTTTGTAGCCACGCAAACCAACCGGCAGCGGCGACGCAGAAAAGCAGAAATAAGCCGAGCGTCGCAGCTAAGAGTGTCAGCACAAGCGAGCGATTCGAGGAAGCAGCGGACATCGCCCCTGCGCTCCCGGCGGTGTAAGGTGGAACGGGTGCGTGCATTGATGTCGGAGCGTGGACGTTTGCGCCTAGGTGTCTGAAAGCGCCGTTGTTTGCGGCGGGCGGCTGTGGATGCGTCGTTCTTGCTTCTCCCCGCGCTCTGTAGTCTTCATTCGATTGTAACGAGGTGAGATTCTGGTCGCCGGAATCTTTGCTCAAAGTCGGCGCGGCAATGTTCGCCGACAAGCCACGGGCGGAAGGGTTTTCCTTGAAGGCAAGTCTCAACTCTTCCGCCAACGCTCCGGCGGTCACTGGTCTATCGGCGCGATCTTTCGCCAGCGAGCGTGACACCGCGCGACTGAACGCAACGCCGACGCCCGGCGCAACTTCATGTAACAATCGCGGCGCAACTTCGACGTGCGCGCGCCGCAAATCGGCAACGCTTTTTCCGCCAAACGGCCTGACGCCGGAGACGAGTTCATAAAGCATCACGCCGAAACTGTAGATGTCGGTGCGATTATCCACTTCCGCATTGCCATCGCGCGGGAGTTCGCCCCATTGTTCCGGCGACATATAGTAAGGCGTGCCGAGAATTTGTCCGATGAGCGTGAGTGAAGCCGCCGGTTTTGCGGCCGCCGCCGTCTCAACCATTTTGGCGATGCCGAGATCAAGCAGTTTGATGTTTTGATCGTCTAACGATGCGCCCGCAGTTTCCGATTCCGTTGTCGCCCCGCCGAGCATCACGTTCTCCGGTTTCAGATCGCGGTGCACGATTCCGCGTTTGTGCGCTGCGTCAAGTACGTCGGCCACAGGTTCGAGCACGCGGAAAGCTTCTTCGGGTGTGAACCGCCCGCGCCGTTTCAGTTCCGCATCGAGCGTCCGGCCTTCGACGTATTCCATCACCATGTAAACGAGGCGGTCGTCCGTCACGCGCAGATCGTAGACGGTAACGGCGTTCGGATGACGAAAGCGACGAGCGACTTGTCCTTCGCGCAAAAATCTTTGTAGCCATTCTTCGTTATCGCGCATTTCGGGGCGTAAGACCTTGATCGCCACGCGGTCGCCGAGAAGGGTGTGGCGCGCGCGATAAATTGTGCCCATGCCGCCGCGCGCGATGAAGGCTTCGATCTCGTATTGATCGTCGAGAATTCGTCCGGCGAGTTGAAGCGAATCCTGCACGAGCGGTTCGCCGTCGCGCGGGCAAAACTTCACATCGTCCGTATAACTCGCGCTGCACTTGGAGCAGAATTTCATGAAGCCGATTCGTTGCAAAAGAAGCTCGAATTTCACGCGGGACGGTGGAACAAGCGCGTGCGACTGCGAGGCGCGCGTGCTCAAAAAGCTTTTGGCAGCTAAGGCGTAGAGTTTAACACGAGGCGCAGCGCGTGTGAATAGCTGCTCAAGTAGGGGGGAAAGCCTCGCGCTTTACATCGCATTAAAGAGTTTTACTGAAACAAGGCAGAGCGCGACTCCGCACGTCTATTTACGCACTATGATCTTGACGCGGTTGACGCTCGATTTTTGCCGCTGCTTGGAAGAAAACTATTGTTGATTGTTGAGATAAATTCTCTGCGCGTACTCTTGCACCATGCGGTCGCTATTGAAAGCGGGCGCGAGCGTCTCAATGGATCGTTTCATCATCCTCACCCAACGGCGCGGCACGCCCGCCGCGTCCTTGTCATAAAACGTCGGCACGATCTCTTCTTCGAGCACGCGGTAAAGCGATTCAGCGTCTTTCATGTCTTCCGCCGTCACCACGCCCGGCGTCTCGACGGGTTCGTGCGTGGTCGTGCCGCCAATCGCCCAGCCGTTTGTGCCGTCAAAGCCTTCGAGCCACCAGCCATCGAGCACGGAGAAATTTAACCCGCCGTTCAGACACACCTTCTGCCCGCTCGTACCTGATGCTTCCAAAGGGCGGCGCGGCACGTTCATCCATACGTCAACCGACTGCACGAGTTGACGCGCCATCTCCTGATCGTAATCTTCTAAAAAGACGGCGCGGCGCATCACATCGGGATCGAGTTTCCACCTTGAAAGTTGTTGCAGAACGAGCTTCGCGCCTTGATCCTGCGGATGCGCTTTGCCCGCAAAGACAAACTGCACGGGTCGTTCCGCGTCCGTGATCAAACGCAATAGACGTTCAGTGTCAGCCAAGAGCAATCCCCAACGCTTGTATCCGGCGATGCGCCGCGCGAAGCCGACAATCAAAGCTTCCGAATCAAACATCACGCCCGCGCTTTGAACGTAAGCCGCTGACTCGCCGCGCTGCTCTCTCGCATGAAGGGAACGCTCGCGGATAAAGGCGACGAGTCGCTGCTTCAACAGGCGATGCGCCTCCCACAACTCTTCGTCCGAAATCCTTGCCACACACTTCGCCCAACGCTTCGGGTCGCGCAACCTCTGCGCCCAATTCTTGCCCCCGTACTTCGCGTAGAGTTGGCGCAAGTTAGGCGCAACCCACGTTGGCGCGTGGACGCCGTTCGTCACGTAAGTGATCGGCACGTCAACAACAGACGTGCTTTGAGGCCACAACTCGCGCCACAATTCTTGCGACACTTCGCCGTGTTTGCGGCTGACGCCATTCGTCGAGCGACACATCTTGATCGCAAGCGGCGTCATCCCGAAAAACTCTCCCGCATCGTCCGCCCGCACGCGCCCGATGTTCAAAAACTCGTCGCGCGTCAAACCCAAACTGCGCCGGTAATCTTCGCCGAGACAGTAATCGAGAAGCGTCGGGTCAAACTCGTCGTTACCGGCCGCGACCGGCGTGTGCGTCGTAAACACGCAACGCTCGCGCACTCTCCGCGCTGCTTCCGAAAACTCTAAGCCACTCTCCTCGACGAGTTCGCGCGCCAACTCCAAAGTTAATAACGCCGAATGTCCTTCGTTAAGATGAAAAACCTGCGGCTCGAACCCTAAACGCCTGAGCAACCGCACGCCGCCGATCCCTAACATCATCTCCTGCACGATCCTCGTCTCGCGGTCGCCGCCGTAGAGATGCCCCGTCACCCAACAATCGGTCGGATCGTTTTCCGGGATGTTTGTGTCGAGCAGAAAGAGTTGCACGCGCCCGACATCAACGCGCCACGCGCGCGCGCGCACATTGCGGCCGCGCATAAAAACTTCAACCGTCACCCCCGCGCCCGATTCATCTAACACAGGATTCATCGAGAGTTCCGACGGAGCAAACTCGCCGTAGTGTTCCTCCTGCCAGCCGTCGCGCGTTAGTCGTTGACGAAAGTAGCCGTAGCGATACAGCAGCCCGACGGCGACGAGCGGCACGCCGAGGTCGCTCGCCGATTTAAGATGATCGCCCGCCAGCATTCCGAGTCCGCCCGAATAAAGCGGCAGGCTGTTGTGAATGCCGTACTCCGCGCAGAAATATGCGACCGGGTTCGCGGGCGTGAGTTCCGCGACTGCTCCGGCCGCCCACGTCTCTTTCGTTCCGCTCATGTATTCGTCAAACTTCGCGGCGAGTTTGGCGACGCGCCGCGTGTAGACGGGATCAACCGCCATCTGCATGAGTCGGAACTCTGAAATCTTTTCCAGCAACTCGCGCGGGTTGTGTTCGCATTCTTCCCATACCTTCGGGTCGAGATCGCGGAACAGCGCCGCCCCGTCCGGCGACCAACTCCACCAGTAGTTCCAAGAAAGACGATTTAATGCCGCGAGCGGTGCGGGCAACACGCGCTGCCCCTTCTTCCCTTGCTCGTTCAACTCAACGACTTCAGCTGTTGTTTCTAACATTTACTTTTATTCAGTGCTCCGTTTTACTCGTGCGCCGACGCGCCTGTTCTTCCTTAACAGTTGCCCCATGTCTTAACGCTTCTTCAATTGAATTTTATCGGAAAACCTTCGCGGTGACAGGCGCGTTAAAGAACTTAATTCATGCTTGCTCTTCTTCATCAGCAGCTTGACGCATCTTAACTTCGGTCACATCAAATCGTTCGTCTAACGTATCGCGCAATTCGATTTCGATTGTGTCAAACATATCGTGTCGCCGCAGGGCTTCAGCGACGCCCTTCGCTTTGTGTTCGGTGAGCGGGCGCTTCGGGTCGGTGCTGGCGATCTCAAACACCTCGTCGTCCACCATCACAACGCCGAGCGAGCCGAGCACGACGCCCGGCACGATCTCGATCTCTGTCAAGTTGTGTATGCGGAAGCGCCCCGTCTCCTCAACCCAATCCTCGATGAACGGATCGCGCAGAGCGTGTTCCGCCTCCCGCTCGGAAAAATAAGAGCCTTCGACGATCAGACAGTACTCACGATCCTGACGTGATTTCATAAAAGCTTTGACGACAACAAACCTTAAACTCTTAATTTGGAGAAAACTTCAAAAGCCGCGAGCGCGACGCTTAACTTTACCATCGCCCCGCGCGGAGTTTCAAAACTTTATGCGTCTTTATGAGTTGTTGGAAGGCAGGCTGCCAAACGAGCCGGTTTCGTCGGCGAAGAAGATTCCAAAGCGGAAAAATTATCGCTTGCCGTGCAACGTACACGCGCCTTGAGTGCTGCACGGTGGCGGCGCGCCGAAGAGTTTATACCGGCGGCGCGCGACCCATTTATAAAGAAGCGGCCCCACACGGCGAAAGGGGGCAAGACCGAGCACGGGCTTGAGCCACCTCCAGCGCGGCAACACGCCGACGACTTCAAGCCACGCTTCGTAGCCGCGCCGCCATCCTCCATCCGCAAGCCGCACGTGCATCTCATCGCTTAATTCTTCGACTGTGTGCGGCGCGGCGCGACGTAAGCTTTCCGGTTCGTGATAATCGAACCACGCGATCCGCCCGTCCGCGTCCCACGGCTCGACGCGCGCCCGCGTCCAGTGACACAGCGGGCAGCGGCCGTCTGTGTAAACTTCAATGCGTTCCGCCTGCTTCATCTCGAATTTCATTCCTCAACTCTTCAAAAGACAACGCGCCGATGCTTTCAAGTATCTATATTAAACGCAATTGTCGGCGCACTGCTGTATTGCACACAAAACTTTTGTAACCGCTTCATTATAGCCGTTTGCGATTGCGTGTGAACAACTGTCGGGGCAGATGGCTTGTCCGCTGCTCCTACAAACCCACGCGCACCGTCGGGTTTTGTTATGCGCTCTAAAGTTCGGCGTCCGCGTCTCGTTTGCGCCTCATCGTTTATGTTGATTAAGAAAACTGATCCGATTAAAAGCAGCGAGATCACCGACCAGAAGGTTTACTTCAACCGCCGCCTGTTCTTGCGAGGCGCGGCGCTCGCCGCTTCCACCGCCGTCACCGGACTTCTCTATCGTCAGCTCACCACGCCCTCCGACGAAACGCCAGCCGCCGTCGAGAAGATCGCCAATGTGCAATCTCCTGCGCAGACCGCGACCACTGCGACGAGTGAGCCGCTCACGCCGCGCGCCGACATCACGAACTACAACAACTTCTACGAATTCTCGACGAGCAAAACATCTGTCGCCGGGCGTGCGAGAAATTTTAACGCGCGCCCGTGGACGATCTCCGTCGAAGGGCTGGCGAATAAACCGCGTACGTTTGATCTCGATGATCTTTTGAGAATCGCTCCGCCCGAAGAGCGCATTTATCGTTTGCGCTGCGTCGAAGGTTGGTCAATGGTCATCCCTTGGATCGGTTTTTCGCTTCACAAGCTGCTCGAACAAGTCGAGCCGCTGTCATCCGCAAAGTACGTCGCGTTTCAAACGCTTCTTGATCCGAGGCGAATGCCGAATCAAAAGTCGAACGTGCTGGAGTGGCCTTACGTCGAAGGCTTGCGGATGGATGAAGCGCTGCATCCGCTCACGATTCTCGCTACAGGTCTTTACGGGGAAACCTTGCCGCCGCAAAACGGCGCGCCCCTTCGCCTCGTCGTTCCTTGGAAGTATGGTTTTAAAAGCATCAAGTCAATCGTCAAAATTAGTCTTGTCGCTGATGAACCGCCCGCGACGTGGAACATTGCCGCGCCGAGCGAATACGGTTTCTACTCGAACGTCAACCCCGCAGTTCCTCATCCGCGCTGGAGTCAAGCGCGCGAACGGCGCATCGGCGAATGGGGCACGCGCCCAACCCTGCCCTTCAACGGCTACGCCGACGAGGTAGCGCATCTTTATCAAGGTATGAACTTGAAAACTTATTTTTAAGAAAGGCGGAATATGAAAAGGATTGCTCTATGTGTCGCGCTCGCTTTTGCTTTGAACCTACCTGCCTACAGTCAGAACCTGCAACAGAAGATTGTTCTGCCGGAACTGCACGTCATCAAAGAAGCAACGCTTTCGCCCAATTATAGCTGTCGTCAGACGGAGGAGTTCTCACACGGATACGAAAACACCGCGTTGTTTCTTTCCGACTATGCACGCCAGCGCAACAGCCCTGACCTGCTTTTCAACGGCGCGTGTAGCAGTAAAGATTATTTCCAAGCAGCAACCGCCGGAGATGACATGGCATTGCTTGCCGATCTCGGCGAAGGCGTTTCACTTGAAGACGTGACGGCTTCGCGCGTTTTCGACTTGCGGAGCGTTCATTCCCTCAACACTTATGCAAAATTCTCCGACTCTGTAGAGGTAAAGCTTAACCATACATACGCCGTTCATATCAACAAGCATCATATACGCGCTCTGCTTGTGTTTACTGTTAGTGACTATGTGCCGAATAAAAAAGTAGCGTTAAGGTATGCAGTTAAGTCGTACCAAGTGGTGCGCATCGCCGACGAATCTCCCGGTTTCGATTGGGAGCGAAAGAACTCGCAGTAGCAAACAGCCTGAGCGAAGATCGTGAAAGACACGA
>JACCYN010000043.1 GCA_013696465.1 Pyrinomonadaceae bacterium | reverse complement strand
CGCGCGCCTCGACAAAGTGGAGTTGATTCCGTTTCGAGCGGCGATCAAAGCGGGCGTCGGCTCCGTCATGTCGGCGCACATCGGCCTTCCGCAGATCGATCCGACGCAAGTTAGCCCTCTGCCGCGCACGGCGTCCGACCGACCGTCTTATGGCGGCGAAGGCAGCGAGGTCGTCACTGAGAACGCGACCCTGCCGGGTACGCTCTCGCCCGTCGTGCTCACCGGAATCTTGCGCCGCGATCTCGGCTTCGACGGACTGATCACCACCGACGCGCTCGACATGAGCGGTTTAACGATCTATTTCAAACAGGACGAAGCGGCGGTGCGCGCCGTGCTCGCCGGGGCGGACATTCTGCTCAAACCTTCGGACGCTGATGCAGCCGTTCGCGGGCTTCGTGATGCGGTGCGCTCAGGTCGCGCGACTGAAAAGCGCATCGAAGAATCGTCGCGGCGCATTCTTGCCGCAAAGTACGATCTCGGTCTCACGCGGCAGCGCACCGCGCCGCTCGACGAAATTGATCGTCGCGTCTCAAGCCGCGAAGCAAACCAACTCGCGCAAGAGATCGCGGAGCGCGCGCTCACGCTCGTGCGCAACGACAGGAAACTTCTGCCCGTAAACTCTCTGCCTGCCAACGCGCGCATACTCAATCTGGCGATCACCAACGGCGATGATCGTCTTTACGTCGCAAATAGTTTTGCCGGAGCGATGAGAAGCGCGGGACGCGGAATGGAAATCGTCGTGCTCGACGAGCGTTCTTCGGATGCGGAAGTGAACAAAGCTTTGGAGCGGGCAAGCGGAGCCGACCTTGTGATCGCTTCGCTCTACGGGCGCGTGCGTTCGGGTCAGGCGCGCAGTGTCGGAATTCCTGAAGCGGGCGCGCGTGCGCTGAACGAGTTGATTAAGCGCAAAGCTCCGGTCGTCGGCATCAGCTTCGGCAATCCTTATCTGCTCGGAAGTTTCCCCGAACTGCAAACCTACCTCGTCGCTTACGGCGATATGCCGAGTTTGCAACGCGCCGCCGCGCGCGCCGTGCTGGGCGAAGCTGACATCACAGGCAAGCTTCCGATTTCGCTGCCGAATCTTTACGCGCGCGGCACCGGGATAGTACTGAAAGCCGTTGCCGGAACGAGCAACGCGGCGACGACGAGCCGTTAATCGCGCGGTTAGATTTCAGTTCGAGTGTATTGTATGACGATCTTTACTAGAGAGACACAGAGGATGCGCAGAAGAGGAGGAGTGAGTTTTTGCACGTCCCTTCTTCTGATGTTTGCGCTCGCGTGGCAAACACCGGCGGCGAATCTGCCGGTCGTTGCGCCGTCCGCCGTCGGTATGTCGGCGGAACGTTTGGCGGGAATTGATCGCGCGGTAGAAGAAGCGATTAAACGCAATGAGACGCCGGGCGCAGTCGTTCTTGTCGGTCGGCGCGGACGCATCGCGTGGCGCAAAGCTTACGGGGCGCGTTCGCTCGTGCCCGCGCGCGAAGCGGCGACCGTTGACACGATCTACGACGCGGCGAGTTTGACGAAAGTGGTGGCCACGGCGACGAGCATCATGATGCTCGTCGAGCGCGGGCAGGTGCGGCTTGCGGATCGCGTCGGGCGTTACCTTCCGGAACTGGCGGGTGAAAACAGAGAGCAGCCGACCATCGAACAACTGCTTACGCATCGCGGCGGCTATGCGCCAGATTTCGATCTGAGGGAGCAGTGGACGGGCGACGACGAAGCGATGCGGCGTTTGTACCGCGAACCCTTACGCAGCAAGCCGGGCACAAAATTCGTCTATAGCGACATCGGTTTCATCGCGCTCGGCGAGGTCGTGCGCCGCGTGAGCGGGCAAGGCTTGGACGAGTTCGCGCGGCGTAACATTTTCGCTCCGCTTAAGATGAACGACACGGGCTTTCGTCCGCGTTCGGAACTTAAAGCGCGCTTCGCGCCGACGGAAACCAAACGAGGGCAAAACAGTTATCTTGGCGGGCGGGCGGAGGCGGCGGGCGCGGACAGCGAAAGGATGTTGCGCGGCGAGGTTCACGACCCGACCGCCTATCGCATGAACGGTGTCGCGGGTCACGCCGGACTCTTCACGACCGCCGACGATTTAGCCGTTTACTGCCAGATGATCTTAAACGGCGGCGAGTATAACGGCGCGCGTATTTTAAGCGCAGCAGGTGTAGCGACGATGACGCGCCCGCGCGCGATCTCGGAAGACGGACAATCGCGCGGTTTAGGTTGGGACATGACGAGCAGTTATTCATCGAATCGCGGCGATCTTTTTCCGCCGGGTTCGTTCGGTCACACGGGCTTTACCGGAACTTCCCTTTGGATCGACCCGACAAGCGAAACATTCGTCGTCTTTTTGAGCAACCGCGTGCACCCCGCAGGCAAGGGCGACGTGACCGCTTTGCGCGGGCGCGTGGCGACAATCGCGGCGTCTGCGATCATGGATAACTCAGCCGAGCGCGTGCGCGAAGCGTCGGCGCGCTTTGCGGCGGAAGCGATGGCGAGCACCGCGCGTCTTTCATTTAACGCAACTGCAAGTGTGGCGAATCAAACGAGCGCGGCGAACAATGTTGCTGCCAGCGCAGAGTCCGCCGAAGTCTTAACGGGGATAGATGTGCTTGAGCGTGAAAACTTCAAACGGCTTGCGGGGATGCGCATCGGACTCG
>JACCYN010000037.1 GCA_013696465.1 Pyrinomonadaceae bacterium | reverse complement strand
GCGCGTAACGCCGTAACCCTTATGCTGAAAAAAAGGAACGAGCCGCGAGCCGATCAAACCGCTTGCGCCGGTGACGATAATTTTCATCGAAGCGAAACCTTCACAAGTTTTCCGTAAGAAGAACGGATGCAATCTTAACTCAAACGAGAATGCTTACCTCGCCGCACCTGCTGCTGATGAAGAACGCACGGGCACGAGCCGCATGATGCGGTCGTCATCTCTCGCGGGACTCCCGCGCCCGTCGCGGTTGGAAGTCGAAAAGTAGATCGCACCGTCCGTGCCTTCCGCCACCTCGCGGATGCGCCCGTATTTGTCTTCCAGCAGACGCTCTTGACTTACGACGCGCCGCCCGTCGAGCACAACGCGGATGATGCACTCGCTTTTTAACGCGCCGAAGAAAAAGTTGCCGCGAAACTGTGGAAAGCCGTTCGGGTTTGTGCCGCGATAGAACATGCCGCTCGCAGGCGCAACGGCGGGCGTGTATTCAAGCAGCGGCGATTCTAACCCTTGCCGCGTCCGCTTGTGATGAATCGTCGGCCAACCGTAATTCTTGCCCGCCTCGACGATGTTGACTTCATCGCCACCACCGCGCGGACTGAACGTGTCGAGCGGGAACGAAGGGCCATGCTCAGTTTGAAACTGCAAGTTTGTGCCGGGCTGCCAATCGAGTCCTTGCGCGTTGCGGTGCCCGTATGACCAGATTTCAGATCGCGCATCGGCACGATTCACGAACGGGTTGTCGGGTGGAACGCTTCCGTCATCGTTTAAGCGCAAAGTTTTTCCGTTGAGCGAATCAAGCTTTTGCGCGAACTTGCGATCAGTGGCGTCGCCCGTCGTGATGTAGAGTTTGCCGTCGGGGCCGAAGCGCACGCGCGTGCCCGCGTGATAACGCGCCGCCGGAATGTCTTCGATAATAGTACGGCGCTCAAGAAGCGTATTGTTCGCTTCGCGGAATCTCACGACGCGGACGCGCTTTCCCGCGCGGCCGTCGTAAGCGTAAGCGAGATAGATAAAATGATTTTCGGCAAAACGCGGGTGCAGCGTCATGCCCATCAAACCGCTTTCGCCCGAAGCCTCAACATCCGAAATCACAGCAACGGGTTGGGGACGCAGAGCGCCGTTTTCGTAAACGCGAACTCTGCCCGGTCGCTCCGCGAAAAACATTCTTCCATCCGGCGCAAAGCAAATTGACCAAGGAACTTCCAGCCCGCTCGCCACCGTCTCCACACGAAATTGGATCGATCCGTTCGCCGCGCTTTCAATTCCACCGACCGTTTGCTTCGATTGCCCGGCGCACGAAGTTACAATAAGCAGAATCGCCACGATTGAAAAACTATAAAGAAGCTTTTGCATCTTACCTCATCCTTTTCCTTTGAACGGAAAATGCTTTTTACACTTTTGTTGTCGCAAAAATTTAACGACTTTGACGGAATAGGATGCTCCGGCGCGTAAGTTTGTCCGACGCGCGGTGTGATATTCTTACTCAACGAAGTTCTAAAACGATGGCGGGGAGAAGAGGAGAGATGCCGTTACCGTTTGCGCCGGGTGATGATCTGGTTTTTCAGTTGGAGAGCGGATTCGGGTTGCTGCGCGTGCTCGGCGTGGAAGAGCGAGGCGGAGAGACCATCTGGCACTTGATGGCTTATGAAGATTTCTATCCAGACGTTGAATCGGCAGAAGCCGCGCTCGGTCGAGCAGGCGAAGCATTAATTGTGCGCAACCCGCATCTTGCGCTCACAAGCTACGCGCTCGAAAAAACTCCCGTCGCGCAACTCGGCAACCGTCCACTCACGCAAGGCGAAACACAACTCGTGCGCAATAAAATCGAGCAAGGAGTTGACCCGTCCAATGTTTCAGTATTGTTAACGCTAGGACTGCGTTGAGCTGGTCGCTTCGCCTACTGCGAGACTTTACTCTCACATTAAGAATCCAAGATCGCTGCTCGCAAACCGCCCGATGTTGGGAAATACGGTCGTTAAATCCGATGCGGGTAGACCGTACCAAGCGGCGAGCGTGGCGGCGTATTGGTCAACGGCCGTGGTCGGAATCCAGCGCCCTTCGTTGCCGGAGTCGTCCGCGCCGCCGAGCGCGAACGTGGGGAATTTGCCGTAGAGGTTGCCGCCGCGAACGGCATCGCCCATGGCGAAGTGGTGGTTGCCCCAAGCGTGATCCGTGCCTGCACCCGCCGCCGGTTTCAATGTACGCCCGAAGTCTGAAAGCGTGAAAGTCGTGACCTGCGAAGCGACACCGAGTTCAACGGTCGCATCGTAAAAAGCTTTCATCGCTTTGCTAAGTTGCGGCAGGAGGCTGGCTTGGGTGGGCAGTTGGTTGTTGTGCGTGTCGAAGCCGCCGAGCGAGCAGAAGAAGATTTGACGACGCAGGTTGAGCGAGCCGCGCGCGGAGATAATCTGCGCGACCTGTTTCAGTTGATTACCGAGTCCCGTGTTCGGGAAGACTGTTGTTAAAGCAGGCGCGCTGGCGAGCGCCGTGTTGAGCATTTGGGTGTTGTCAATAGCACGCACGGTTGTGTCGCTCGCGCTCTGCACGAGCAGGGCGTCCGTGTCCGTCGTGAGCAATTGGCGCATCGCGTTGTAGCGCGTGGTTGAACTCGCGGAGGAATCAAAACCTCTTAAGCCTGAACTCGGCACAAGAGCCCGCGAATCGTCACCGACGGTAAAGAGCGTTGCGCCCGCAGTTGAAATGATCATTGGAAACGAGCCGCCACCGTAGAGCGCGTGGGTGCGGTCGGCGGTACGCCCGCCCCAGCCGGTCGGCGCCATGCCGGTCTTCTTCGCAACGGAGGTTTGCCATTGCTCTTGTTGATCGGAGTGCGAGAAAAGATCGTCGGGTCGTTTCGCGGGCGCGGCGAGATACTGTTGGCGCGTGACGGGTTCGACGAGCGTGCCGACGTTGGCGAGCGCGGCGAGTTTGCCGCTTGCCCAGAGCGTTTGCAGTTCGGGC
Organism: Pyrinomonadaceae bacterium; assembly: GCA_013696465.1. Taxonomy (GTDB): domain Bacteria; phylum Acidobacteriota; class Blastocatellia; order Pyrinomonadales; family Pyrinomonadaceae; genus JACCYN01. The sequence continues at coordinate 1,320 of JACCYN010000037.1, read as the reverse complement.
ATTCCGGGATGCAGGCCGTAAGTTGCGGCGTTGCTCGGCGTGCTCACCGAAAGCAAACTCGATTGCGGGTGAGCGAGCGCGCCGCGCACTGCGGCGTAAGACTGATACGCTCCGGCGTCCAATGGCACGATCATGTTGTTGCCGTCGTTGCCGCCGAAAAGGAAGATGCTTACCAGAGCTTTGTAGTTGGGCGCGGAACTTTGCGCGAGCGCGTTGACGAGATTGAAACGCTCGAAGCCAGTGAGCATTGCGGCCGCTCCAAGGCCGTAGGCCGAGCAACGAAGAAACCCGCGTCGTGAATGCGTGTGTGCCATCTGTTTATTACCTCTGAACTTGATACTGCGATGAAGTCGCAACAAGATAGATCGCCGTCTGCGCGCGCAACTTCGGATTGGTCGCGGGCGTGCTCGTGACGGCTTGCGTAACGACGGCGCGCGTTTGGGGCGACATCGAATTGTGCATCAAAACTTTGTCGAGTTCGTCCACAAGTTTCGCCGGATCGCTTGCCAACGCTTCCCACGCGGTTAAGTTAATGCTCGCACCCGTGGCGCCTGTCGGACTTCCCGTCGGCGGCGCGATGCGGCTGAAGACAAGCGTGTTGACGAAGTTCATGCGTGCGAGCGCGGTCGCCGTCGTCTGAATCGCAAACTGCGGCCCCAACACTTGCGTGCCGGGTATCTGGTAAGTCGGCGGGTAGAAGTTGAAGACCGACGGCGAATTGAAAATGTTTTGCCCCATGCCGCGCGTTTGATCGAGCAAGCCGTAACCGTCGCTCGTTGCGTTCAACGAGCGCAGGACGTTTAGAACAAACTGCACGGGTTCTCGCAGGCGTCCGTAAGCCGCATCCGTCTTCGCGTCGCCGCGCGCTTCCGCGTCGAGCAGGATCGCGCGCACGCCCGCTTTCAGATCACCGCGCACGCCCGCGCCGTTGTCATTAAAAACAGCCGCAACGCGCCCGACGTAAGCCGGAGATGGATTGCTGGTGACGAGATGTTGAATGAGTTGCTTCGAGATGAACGGCGCGACGTTCGGGTGATTGAAGATGTTATCGAGCGCGTCGCTTAAATCCTTCTCCGCCGTTTGCCCGGCGGGAAGCGCCACGCCGTCCAACAACTCTTTCGCGCTCGCGTCGTGGTTGCTCGCGTAGACGACCATCGGCGCGAGGTAATACTGCGGGTTGCGCCGCGTGATCGTCGTGCTCGGCGGAATCGGCGCAAAAGTCCAGCCGGTAAAGACGTGCGCGAAACCTTCAACCGTTTCCTGATCATAAGTCGGGATGAATCGCCCCTCTGCATTGAGCATGGGCGTGCCGTCTTGATT
>JACCYN010000024.1 GCA_013696465.1 Pyrinomonadaceae bacterium | reverse complement strand
TCGAGATGGTGATGCCGGGCGACAATGTGGCGATGGAGATCGAACTGATCACACCGATTGCGATGGAGAAGGGGTTGCGGTTCGCCATTCGTGAAGGTGGCAGAACGGTCGGCGCTGGCACCATTAGTGACGTTGTTGAGTAAATAAGTTTTCGATTTGCGGTTGCTATGAAAATCGCAAATCGGTAATTGCAAATCGAAAATAGGTGTTACGTTGAACGAAAAAATTAGAATCAGATTGAAGGCTTACGATCATCGGGTGCTCGATCAATCCGCAAGCGAGATCGTGGAGACGGCGAAGCGGACAGGCTCGCGCGTGGCGGGGCCGATCCCGCTTCCGACTATCAAAAATAAATGGACGGTCTTGAGATCGCCGCACGTTGATAAAAAGTCGCGTGAGCAGTTTGAAATCAGAACGCACAAGCGCTTGATGGACATTCTCGATCCGACGCCGCAGACGGTTGACGCCTTGATGAAACTCGATCTCCCGGCGGGCGTTGACGTTGAGATCAAAGCTTTCGGTAAAGACAGGTAAAAGAATTTTTGATTTTATATTTGCGATTTTTGATTGAGAAAACGAAGCTCCAAGTCAGTTACCCTTCAAATCAAAAATCAGCAATCAAAAATCTATGAGGTTGTGATGATTAATGGAATCATCGGTAAAAAGGTTGGCATGACGCAGCTGTTCGCGCCCGATGGCACGGTGACGCCGGTCACGGTGATTAAAGCGGGGCCGTGCATCATCGTGCAGAAGAAGAGCGCGGCGGGGCCGGACGGCTACAACGCCGTGCAGTTGGGGTTAGTTGAAGATCGCCCCGTGAAGTTGAAGAACGTCAACAAGCCGTTGCGCGGGCACTTCGAGAAGACGGGCGGGGGCACTCCGCCGACGCGCGTGTTGAAAGAGTTTCGGCTTGACGAGGCGGAATCCGAGTTGAACATCGGCGATAAAGTTCTTGTTGATCAATTCGCCGACGGAGACAAAATCGAAGTCGTCGGCAAAAGCAAGGGACGCGGCTTCGCGGGCACGGTGAAGCGTCACAACTTCAGGCGCGGGCCTGAATCGCACGGTTCGATGAACGTGCGCGCGCCGGGTTCAATCGGTCAATCGGCGTATCCGTCGCGCGTCATCAAGGGCACGCGCTCTTCGGGTCACATGGGCGACGAGCGCGTAACGGTGAAGGGTTTGACGGTGGCGCGCGTTGACGCGGAAAACAATTTGCTGATGGTTCGCGGCGCGGTGCCGGGCGCAAACGGCAGCGTCGTGCTCGTGAGAAAGTCAGCGAGACAGAAGAAGTAGAAATTTACCTCTTGGCTCGTCGCTTCATTGAGTCAAGAAGCGAATGAATCAATGTTTCAATCTGGGAGCGTTTGTATGCCGACCGTTAAGGTGCGCAATCTGAAGAACGAAGAAGTGGGCGACCTTGAGTTGCCCGATGCGGTGTTCGGCGTCGAGTTGAACGAAGCTTTGATTCACGCGGCGGTGAAGAGCTTTCTCACCAACCGGCGGCAGGGCACGGTCGGCACCAAGACGCGCGGCGATGTGTCGGGATCGGGTCGCAAACTCTGGAAGCAGAAGGGCACAGGGCGCGCGCGCATCGCCAGCATCCGCTCGCCCCTCTGGAAGGGCGGCGGCAACACACACGGCCCGCAGCCGCGCGATTACTCGACGAGTTTGCCGAAGAAGATGCGACGGGGCGCGCTTCGTTCAGCTCTTTCCGAGCGCGTGCGTGAAGGAAACCTTGTCGTGCTCGACGCACTCGCTTTCGATAAGCCGAAGACGAAAGATTTTATCAGCGCGCTGGCCACGCTCAATCTTGAAGGGCGCACGCTCGTAGTTGATTCGATTGACAACTCGAATCTCATGCTTGCCTCGCGTAACGTGCAGCGCACAAAGATCGTCGGCAGCAACAGTCTTAACATCTACGATCTGCTGCGACATGAAAAAATCGTGTTATCGCGCGCGGCCGTCGAAGAGATCGGGCGGATGCTTGCGCCGCAAGCGAAGCGCGGCGCGGCTGAAAGGTCGAACGGCGGAGCAGAGCGGCAGGAAGAGGAGGCGGCGTAAGGATGCGAACCGTTTGGGACATTATTAAGTCGCCGTTGATCACGGAAAAGGCGTTGATGGCGAAAGACGAATCGGCGGACGGACGCCAACTCCTGACGTTTCGCGTGGACACGCGCGCCACAAAGCCGGAGATCAAGTCGGCCGTCGAGCGCATATTCAACGTGCAGGTGGATGCCGTGCGCACGATCAATTACGCGGGTAAAGTAAAGCGTCGCGGGCGCATCGAAGGTCGCCGCCCCGGTTGGAAGAAAGCTTACGTCACGTTGAAGGCAGGCCAACAGCCGCTTGATTACGGAGAAGCGATCTAAGGGATTTTTGATTGCCGATTTGCGATTTGAAAACCTCAAAGGTCAGTTTTAAGATCGCAGAGCGGATAAATCAAAAATCGCAAATCTAAAATACGATTATGGGCATCAAGAAACTAACACCCACATCGCCGTCGCGTCGTTATCAAACTTACTTGACGCGCGATGAATTGACGAAGGGCGCGGAGCCTGAGAAGTGTCTGCTCGAACCGAAGACGCGGATTTCGGGTCGTAATAACGACGGGCACATCACGGTGCGTCGCCGCGGCGGCGGGCATAAACGCTTTTACCGAATTATTGATTTCAAGCGCGACAAAACGGGCGTACCCGGAAGAGTTACGCAACTCGAATACGATCCGAATCGCTCGGCGCACATCGCGCTGATCACTTACCTCGATGGCGAGAAGCGTTACATCATCGCGCCGACGGGTTTGGAAGTTGGTAAAACGATTATGAGCGGCCCGGAAGCTGACATTCTGCCGGGCAACGCTCTGCCGATGCGCAACATTCCGTTGGGGACGCAGATTCACAACATCGAACTCCGCCCCGGCAAAGGCGGGCAGATGGCGCGCTCGGCCGGAGCGTTCGCGCAACTCGTCGCTAAAGAAGGCGATTATGCGCAATTGCGTATGCCGTCGGGCGAAGTGCGGCGCGTGCCCGTCGTGTGCATGGCGACGGTGGGGCAGGTCGGAAACACGGAACACGAGAACGTCAGCTACGGTAAAGCGGGGCGCTCGCGCTGGAAGGGTTTGCGCCCGCAGGTGCGCGGCGTGGCGATGAATCCCGTCGATCACCCGCACGGCGGCGGCGAGGGCAAAACTTCGGGCGGTCGTCACCCCGTCACTCCTTGGGGACAACCGACGCGCGGCTACAAGACGAGAAAGAACAAACGCACGACGAAGATGATCGTGCGCGACCGAAGGGTGAAATAATTTTTGATTTTACATTTGCGATTTTTGATTTAAGAAGGGCAATACAGCAAATCAAAAATCAGCAATCGAGAATCAAAAGTATTCGAGCGGAGCGAAAAACATTTATGGCGCGTTCAGTTAAAAAGGGCCCGTTTATTGACGGGCATGTGCAGAAGGCGGTGGATCGCATCCGGGAATCGGGCAATCGCCCGCAGGCGATCAAAACTTGGTCGCGGCGTTCGACGATCTCGCCCGAAATGGTCGGACTCACCTTTGCAGTGCACAACGGCAAACGTCATTTGCCGGTGTACGTAACGGAGAACATGGTCGGGCACAAGCTCGGCGAATTTTCACCGACGCGCACCTTCAAAGGACACTCAGGAACGAAGGCGGAGAAGTCGTCGAAGGTCGGCAGATAAATGATGAAGGACGAACGCGGAATAATGAATCGGAAGAGTTATCTTTATTCATCGTTCATAGTTTTGCGCTTATCGTTGAAGGTTTGTTATGGAAGCTAAAGCAAGTGCGAAATACCTGCGGGGGTCGGCGCAAAAAGCGCGGCTCGTCGTTGACCTGATTCGCGGCAAAAACGTCAACCAAGCACTCGCCGTGTTGCAGTACACGAACAAGCGCGCGGCAGCAAACGTCGAAGCCTGCGTGCGTTCGGCGATTGCGAATGCGACGGAGACGGCGGAGAAAGCGAATGTTGCGATTGACCCAGATGATCTGTGGGTGAAGCGGGCGTTCGTTGATGTGGGGCCGTCGAAGGGTCGCTTCAGGACGCGCCCCGCGCCGCAGGGTCGCGCTTTCCGCGAGCGTCGCCATTTCTGCCACGTCACGATCATGCTTTCAAGCGACGACAATCCGGCGATTGCGGACGTGGCGACGAAGAAGCGCGGTGGCAGCAAAGCTAACGCGAGAGATGCCAAAGCGAGCGCTACTAAAGGTGCTACTAAGAACACGCGCGGCAGTCGCAAGAAGAGCGCGGGGACAACAACAACTGCCGCGCCGCAAAATGCTAAACCCGAAACAGCGTCAACAGCCGATAGCGCGCCAACAAGCGCCGGGCAACAGCCGGGCGCGAACGCCGTCGAAGAGTAATTAAAACGGAGAATATCAGCGTGGGACAGAAAGTTCATCCATACGGTTTTCGCTTGGGCTACAACAAAGATTGGCACTCGCATTGGTACTCGAAGAAGCAGTACGGCGAATACCTGCTCGAAGATTTGAAACTGAAGCGAGAACTGAAGGGGCGTTTCGCGGGCGCGGGCGTTTCGCACATTGACGTTGAGCGCGCCGCCAACCGTGTCAAAATCATTATTTATACGTCGCGTCCCGGCATCATCATCGGGCGCAAGGGTTCGGAGATTGACAAGCTCAAAGCTGATATTCAATCCAGAACCGGACGCGAGGTTCTCGTCTCGATTCAAGAGATTCACCGCCCGGAGTTGAACGCGCAGTTGCAAGCCGAGAAAATCGCGGCGCAGCTTGAAAAGCGCATAGCCTTTCGCCGCGCGATGCGCAAGGCTGTCGAAGAATCGCAACGCTTCGGCGCCGAAGGCATCAAGGTGATGGTTGCTGGACGTTTGAACGGAGCCGAGATCGCGCGCACCGAGTGGTATCTGGAAGGTCGTCTTCCGCTTCACACTCTGCGCGCCGACATTGATTATGGACTTGCGGAAGCGCACACGACGTTCGGCGTGATCGGCGTCAAGGTCTGGATCAATCGCGGCACGATTCTCGATCCGAACGCGGCGATGGCGCGCGGCACGGGAACTGATCCGGCTGGCGATGCGCGCACCGAACGTCGTCCGCGCACGCGCCGCGAACGCGAAGGCGGTGGGGGCGACGGGCGCGAACGCGGAAGAGGCGATAGGGGTGAGGGCGGAGATCGTCGCCCGCGTGGTGACAACAACAGGCGGTAATTAGTAGCGGCTGGAATTTGAAATTCGAGATTTGTAATTTTGAGTCAGAGAATTTGAGATCGTCGTTGGAGAGCAAGTTTTATGTTGATGCCGAAGAAGGTAAAGCACCGCAAGCAGATGAAGGGGCGCATGACGGGCATGGCCGTGCGCGGCAGCCAGATCAGCTTCGGTGAGTACGGCTTGAAAACTTTAGAACCGGCGTGGATCACCGACCGGCAGATTGAAGCCGCGCGTATTGCGATGACGCGCCACATCAAACGCGGCGGTAAAATCTGGATCAGAATGTTTCCCGATAAGCCGATTACGAAGAAGCCTGCGGAAACGCGCATGGGCAAGGGCAAGGGAGCGCCCGATCACTGGGTGGCGGTCGTTAAACCCGGCCGCATTCTTTACGAGATCGAAGGCGTTGACGAAACGACCGCGCGCGAGGCGATGCGTCTTGCGGCGCAGAAACTTCCGATCAAAACGAAGTTTGTCAGTCGCACGGAGCAAGAGGGAGGCGTTGTTTAGTTATGAAAAGGCACGATGAATTGGAACGCCTGCGCGAATTGTCCGACGACGATCTGCGCGAAGAGACGGCGCGCTTGAAAGAGTCAATGTTTCGTCTCAACTTCAAGCTTGCGATCGGCGATATGGATGCCGTTAAGCGCATCCGCAATGAGAAACGAACTTACGCGCGCATCAAGACGCTCACCCGCGAGCGTGCGAAGTCGGCGGCGCAGTAACATTTGACTGACGGATTAAAAAGATAATGGCAGAAGAGAACCGAGAAGAAACGACGGAGACCACGCGCGAAGACGTGCAGGCGGCCGAAGAGACGACGAGCGGCGAAAACCTCGCTCATCGAGTCGCGCCGAACGTAGATTCGCAGCCGGGCAACGCATCAGGCACGGAGGCGGGCAAGCGCGGACAGCGGGCGCAGAAGATCGGTATCGTCGCTTCGGACAAAATGCAGAAGACGGTTGTCGTGCGCGTGGATCGTTTAATTAAACATCCGAAGTATCGTCGCTACGTTCGCCGCACGTCGAAGTTTATGGCACACGACGAGAGCGGGGCGACCATCGGCGACAAAGTGCGCATCGTTGAAACCCGTCCGCTTTCGGCACGCAAGCGTTGGCGCGTCGTCGAGATTTTGCAGAAAGCTGAAAAGTAAAAGGATTTTAGGTTTGCGATTTTTGATTGAACGAGCGAAGCGTGAAGTTTAGCCACCACTTTCAAATCAAAAATCGGCAATCGCAAATCAAAAATAACACGGAGTCGTTATGGCAATTCAGATGCAAACCTCTTTGGAGGTGGCTGACAATTCGGGGGCGCGGCGCGTCGAGATGATCATGGGCATCGGCGGTTCGACGGGACGCAAAGCGGGTCTCGGCGACCGTATCAAAGTCGCCGTCAAAGAAGCCTCACCTGATGGCACGATCAAGAAGGGCACGGTGCAATCGGCCGTCGTCGTGCGCACGCGCAAGGAAGTGCGGCGTAAGGACGGAACGTACATCCGCTTCGACCAAAACGCGGCGGTGTTGATTAAAGACGACGGAACGCCCATCGGCACGCGCGTCTTCGGCCCTGTAGCGCGCGAACTGCGCGACAAGAATTACATGAAGATCGTGAGCCTTGCGCCGGAGGTGATTTAAGAGATGGAAGCGACGAGAAGAAAGCGCACTAAAATTAGAAAAGGCGACACGGTGATCGTCATCAGCGGCAAGGACTATAATAAGTTCGATAAGAACGGCAATCGCACGCCGCATCGCGGTCGCGTGTTGGAAGTATCGCCCGCGAGAGGCAAAGTCAAAGTTGAGGGCGCAGGAATTATCAAGAAGCACGAGCGCGCCAACTCGCAGAACAATCGCGGCGGCGGCATCATTGATAGAGAAGCTTGGATTGACATTTCAAACGTGCAATTGCTTGATCCGAAGTCGGGTAAGCCGACGCGCGCCCGCTACGACGTGGCGGCGGACGGCACGAAAACGCGCGTCGCGTCGAAGAGTGGGCAAGCGATCAATAAATAATCAAAATTTTTGTATGTTGGAAGCTTGGAAACGCCGCTGACCCGGCGAGACCCAAGCGCGAAGAGGGAAGAGAAGATGCCTGCAAGATTGAGAGCGCGTTACAACGAAGAGATCGCGCCCGCGCTCGCTAAAGAATTTAATTTGACAAACCCGATGCGCACGCCGCGTCTGGAAAAGATCGTGATCAACATGGGGATTGGCGAGGCGATTGCCAACGCGAAGCTGCTCGATACGGCGGCTGACGAGTTGACCGCGATTACGGGACAAAAGCCGGTCATCACGCGCGCCAAGAAATCAATCGCGTCGTTCAAACTGCGTAAGGGAATGCCCATCGGTGTGATGGTCACACTCAGGGGCGACCGCATGTATGAATTCCTCGACCGCTTCGTGTCAGTCGCGCTCCCGCGCGTGAGAGATTTTCGTGGCATCTCGCCGAAGTCGTTTGATGGGCGCGGCAATTACACGGTCGGCATCCGCGAGCAATTGATCTTCCCGGAAATTGATTTCAATAAAGTTGATAAAGCGCGCGGCATGAACATCTCGATCATCACTACCGCGCCGAACGATGAAGAGGCGCGTGCGCTGTTGCGCTCTCTGGGGATGCCGTTTAGACAGTAGAAGTTTGGAGTTGAATATTTAATGGCGAAGAAATCGTTGATTGCGAAAGCGAATGCGAAACCTAAATTCGCAGTGCGCGCCTACACTCGCTGCCAGCGTTGCGGACGCCCGCGCGCTTACCTGCGCAAGTTTAAGTTGTGCCGCATCTGCTTCCGCGAACTTGCGTTGCAGGGTCAAATACCCGGCGTCGTAAAATCGAGTTGGTGAGAGGATTTTAGATTGCCGATTTTTGGTTTGAGATCACAAGGCTAACGCCTCCGTTTGTTCTTCAATTAAGAATCGCAAATCTAAAATCAAAAACTTACGGAGTAACTATGACTGATCCTGTTGCCGATATGCTGGCTCGCATCCGCAACGCCATCGCCGCGAAGCACTCGCGCGTTGACGTTCCGGCGTCGAAGTTGAAGTTGGAAGTGGCGCGCCTCCTTAAAGAAGAAGGTTACATCAACAACTTCGTCGTCAAGGGCGAAGGCGTGCGCCGCAACGTAAGAATCTTTTTGCGCTACGACCAGCGCGGCACTTCGACCATTTCGCATCTACAGCGCGTCTCGCGTCCCGGTCGCCGCGTCTACATGGGCGCGACCGAGATTCCGAAAGTTTTAGGCGGCTACGGTGTGAGTATCGTCTCCACGCCGCGCGGCTTGATGACGGGCAAACGCGCCCGCCGCGAAAACGTCGGCGGCGAAGTCCTGGCGGAAGTCTATTAGAAAGCAGTGAAGACAAACTGCTTTCTTGCTGTTTACAGCTTACTGCTCACTGGAGTTTGTTATGTCTCGTGTAGGAAAGAAAATTATTGCGATTCCGAAGGGCGTGACGGTAACGATTCACGAGCGCGAATTGGAAGTGAAGGGAACGAAGGGCGTGCTTCGGACGCCGATCCCGGAGGGCATCACCTTCAAGCTCGAAGAAGACGGCTTGCAAGCGGAGCGACGTTCGGATGAACTCTCGGCGCAGCACGGCTTGGCGCGCGCGCTGGCGAACAATGCAATTGTCGGCGTCACCGAAGGCTTTACGAAGCAGATGGATATTGTCGGCGTCGGCTATCGCGCCGAACCGCAGGGACGCAAAGTCAATTTCTCGCTCGGCTATTCGCACCCCGTTGAATACAACTTGCCCGAAGGCATTGATGTGAAATCGGAGCGCGTGGCGACGAAATCTTCGATCCCGCAGTATCAAGTGACTCTAACGCTTTCAGGAATTGACAAGCAGAAACTCGGTCAGGTCGCCGCCGAGATGCACAGCCTTCGCAAGCCCGACGCTTACAAAGGCAAAGGCGTGCGCTACGCGGACGTGCCGTTGAAACTGAAGCCGGGTAAAACAGGGAAATAAACGATGAAGTAGGAACGATGAACGATGAAGTTAGAACACTTGTCTTACGTTCATCGTTCCGCGTTCAACCTTCAGCGTTTCTGAGGTGAAGAGATGGCTAACACGAATCGGACGGAATTACGGGAGGCGGTACATCGTCGCATACGTCGCAGAGTGAGCGGCACGACGGAGCGACCGCGTTTGACGATCTTCCGCAGCTTGAATCACATTTACGCGCAAATTGTTGACGACGTGGGGGGGCAAACCTTGGTGTCGGCTTCGACGACGGAAAAGGATTTGCGCGGCGCGACGGGCGGCAACGTCGAGGCGGCGGAGCGCGTCGGGCGCGCGTTGGCGGAGCGTGCTGCGGGCAAGGGCATCGAGCAAGTTGTGTTTGATCGCGGCGGCTATCGCTATCACGGGCGCGTGAAGGCGCTGGCGGATGCGGCGCGCGCCGCCGGGTTGAATAAAAACGAATCACAGGAAGCGGGCGAAGCCTCCGCGAACGATGAAGCAACGACCACCACTACCGCCGCCACCACGACGAACACGGCACAGGAATAGTTTATGCGACAACCTAAACAACGTATTTCAGCGCAGGGGCTTGATCTCAAAGATCAGGTGATCTCAATCAATCGCGTCACCAAAGTCGTCAAGGGCGGCAAGAACATGAGCTTCGCCGCGCTCGTCGTCGTCGGCGACGAATCCGGTCACGTCGGCTTCGGCACGGGCAAAGCGCGCGAAGTGCCGAAGGCGATCAAAAAGGGAATCGAAGCGGCGAAGAAGAATCTCATTCGCATTCCTTTGATTAACCATACCTTGCCGCACCCATTCATCGGCGCGCACGGCGCAGGGCGCGTGTTTATGAAACCGGCTTCGGAAGGCACGGGCGTGATCGCGGGCGGCGCGGTTCGCGCGGTGATGCAGGCGGCAGGCGTGCGCGACGTGCGCACGAAAGTGCTCGGCTCGGCCAATCCGCACAACGTCGTGCGCGCGGCAATTAACGGACTCTTGAACATGAAAGACCCGATGGAGTTGGCGCGTCTGCGCGGCAAGCAGGTAGAGGAGTTATAGGCGATGGCTTTGAAAGACTTGATTGGGAAAGCGGCCGGGGCGGTCGGGTCGCTTTTTACCGACAGCGATAAAGAAAATAACGGCGACAACAATAATAGTGATGGCGGCGGCACGATCCGCATTCAGTATTACCGCAGCGCGATCAGCACGCCGAAAACACACAAGCGGATTGTGCGGAGCGTCGGGTTTACAAAGCTGAATCAGATCGTCGAACGCGAGGGTACACCGGCGATGCGTGGAATGGTCGCTAAAGTTCCTCACCTGTTGCGGATTGTGGAGTGATAAAGAGATGGTTTTAAGTCTTAATAATTTACATCCGGCTCCGGGTTCGACGCACAAAAAGAAGCGCGTCGGGCGCGGCCCCGGTTCAGGACTCGGAAAAACGGCGGGGCGCGGCAACAAAGGTCAGAAGTCGCGCTCCGGTTACAGCGCCAAGATCGGTTTTGAAGGCGGGCAGATGCCTTTGCAGCGCCGCCTGCCGAAGCGCGGTTTTACAAACATCTTCAAGAAAGAGTGGATCGAAGTAAGCCTCGCGGCGCTCGACCGCAGCTTTGACCGGAACGAAGAAGTAACGCCCGAAGTGCTGCATGAGCGCGGGTTGATCAAGAAAGCGAAACGCGACGTGGTGGTGCTCGGCACGGGTGAGATCACGAAAGCCCTTCGCGTATCGGCGCATCGGTTCACAAAATCTGCGCGTGAGAAGATTGAAGCGGCGGGCGGCTCCGTTAATTTAGTGACCAAGACGCCCGTGCCGGAAGCGGAACAGGGATAAACGAGCGTCACTCTTAGATCAATCACGTTTCCGAATTCCTTCGTCAAATCTTTGCTTCTTTGCCCGTCGCGTCGGGGCGCTTGCCCTTCAGCGCGGGCAAAGTCATAATTCGGGCGAGAGAGTTTCGGAAATCTGGAGAGAAAACAGAGGTTATGGAAAAGTTTTTAGCCGCCGTCCGCAACATGTTTAATGTGCCTGATCTCCGGCGGCGCATTCTGTTCACTTTGGGCTTGCTCGCCGTCTATCGTCTCGGCGCGCACGTCTCCGCGCCCGGCATCAACAAGGATCAGTTGGCGCGCGTCTGGAACGACGTGAGCAACACCTTGCTCGGCGTGCTCGATCTCTTTTCGGGCGGAAACTTCAAAACCATTTCGGTCTTCGCGCTCGGCGTGATGCCTTACAT
>JACCYN010000022.1 GCA_013696465.1 Pyrinomonadaceae bacterium | reverse complement strand
ACTTCCGCCTTGTTCCCTTTCGCCGACGACGAAGCGGGCGCGCCCCTGCTCGACGAGATGGCCGACCAAATGCGGTTTGTAGGCGAACGCGCCATTGCTTCCAATTTGCGCGTCGTGTTGCACCCGGATCAATTCTGCGTCTTAAGCTCCGACTCGCCACACGTTATTGCTAACAGCATAAAAATTTTAGAGACGCACGCGCGCATTTTCGATCTCTTGCAGCAACCGCGCTCGCAGTGGGCGACGATGAACATTCATGGCGGAAAGGGCGACCGCACGGAGCGGCTGGCGAGCGTCATCCGCGATCTTCCCGACAACATCCGCCTGCGTCTCGCTTTGGAAAACGACGAACACGCTTACAGTTCCGAGCAGATTCTTGATGCCGCCACTCGCGCCGGAGTGCCGTTTGTTTTCGACGCGCATCACCACGTCTGCCGCGAATGCCAGAGCAGCTACAATCATCCCAGCATCTTCGAGATGACGGCGGCCGCGCGCGCGACATGGGCGCAAAGCGATTGGCAACTCGTCCACATCTCCAACGGGCGCGAGTATTTCAACGACGCGCGGCACAATGATGTGATCACGGCGATGCCCGACGCTTACCGCGAAGTTCCTTGGATCGAGGTCGAAGCGAAAAAGAAAGAGATTGCCATTGATTTTCTGCGGCGCGAGTGGCCGCGTGGACGGGTTACGGCCGACAGTTTCGGACAAATCTTCTGCGACATTGAGATGAACGCCTCTGTCATCAACACGGAAGCGGACGGCGGCTCTGCTTCAAAAGTCGAAAGCGGGATGGCGGTCGAAGTTTGATTGCAAAGCAATCAAGGTGTCGCCTTGTTCTTTCTTCTGCATTTCAAATTAACAAATCTCAAAAGTTCATATCTCATTCAACAAAGCTTTGCTTTGCTTCGCTTAAGAGGCATGGAACTTTTTACGGATGAAGAGTAGATTGCCCGCGTTGTGAAGAAACTGTGTTTGATTTTAGCGGCCGGAGCGCGCGACACAATCCGTTGGGCGTTCGGCAATATCTACTACTTGCTGGTGCTCGCGCCGCTTGTGCTTGGGCTTAGTTACCTGACCGCAAGCAGAGTTGCGAGCAACGCGGCGACCATCGAACGGCCGTCATTCGCTTTCGCGTTTGCCTTTGCCGCGCTCGTTGAAACCTGCCTTATCCTGTCCGGCGTCTCTCGCGCGGCGGCGGAGATTTACAACGTGCGTCATCCCGAAAACTATTTCGACACTTTGCCCGTCGTGCCGCTCACGCAACTGTTCGCAGCTTTCGCTAAAAGATGCTTTCGCGTTCTGTTGCTGCTCGGTTCAGCGTTCATCGCTCTTCGTTCGCTGACAGAAAGCGAATCGCTCTCAGGCTCAACCTTTCTTTTCTCGCTCGCGCTGCTAGTTCTTCTGACAGCTTCAGCGCAAGCGTTCGCCGCCTTGTGCTGGATTCACGGCAACCGCAGGCGAAAGAAACTCGCGCTGTTCGGGGCAATGATAGTGATCGCATTTGTCGCCGCGCTCGGCGGCGCGTTGATGCTTAATGTGTTCGATTTTCCGATCCCTTTTCTAGCTGATCAATTCCACTTGCTTGTGAGCGGCGGCGCAACGCTCGTTGCGATTCTCCTTCTCGTCGGCGTTTTACACGAGCGTTGGCGAGTTTTCGATCTTGAACACGCCGCAAGGCTTCAATCTTCGCAAAGCTTCAACCTCGCGTCGCTTCTAACCGCACGCTTGCAAAGCGGCAGCGTGCGGACGCAACTCGCGCGCGACCTTCAACTCACCTTGCGCTTCTTCTCCGCCGGAGTTTACCTCGCGTTGTGGCTTACGGCGCTCTGGGCAAGCTCGCTTTTCATTTTGCTCGCAACAACCGATTTGATTCCACGCGCCACAGTCGCGCGCTCTTTCTTCGATTTAACGTGGTCGCCGCCCGTTGTTGCAACGAAAATCATCTGCGTGTTGGCGACGGCGACGCTAGCCGCGCTGCTGCCGTTGCTCATCGCTCATGAACTTCCCTCTCTCTGGTTAGAGCGCGCGGCGGGTGCGACGGGAAAACAGTTGTGGAGCGCAAAGTGTTGGTATGCGCGCGCGGTGAGTCTTCCCGCGCCGTTCGTTATCTGGGCAGTCGGCGCGAGCACAGGTGCGTTGCCCGCCTTGTACATCGTTCCCGCGCTGCTCGAATGTTTGTGGCTGTGGTGGATGGTAAGTACTCTGATGGGGGCACTCGCCTTTGAGATGCCGACGAAGCCGGGGTTAGGCTTGATTGTGATGTTGACGCTTGCCGTGGCCTTGGGCATCTGCGTGTCGCTGGTGTGGCCTGTCGGGTTGCTGCTTTATGTTTTCGGCATAAGTCAAATTGCGATGCGCGGGCAAGCGCGCGCGAAATATTTTCTGTTGACGGGGGAAGATTGAGCGAAAATTCAGTCGAGATCGAAGAGGCCACGAAGCTTTATGGCAAACTCGTGGCGGTTGACAAGGTGAGTTTGCAGATCAAGTGCGGCGAAGTTTACGCGCTCGTCGGCGCGAACGGCGCGGGTAAATCCTCTTTGATGCGCGCCCTCGTCGGACTCGCCCAACTCGATTCGGGTCGCATCGCTATTTGTGGCGACGACACGCGGAAGAATTCTTTGCGGGCTAAACGACGTACCGGATACTTGCCAGAAGAGTTGCTGTTTTACGAACGACTGACGGGCAAGGAATACCTGCGCCTCGTCGCCGGGCTGAAAGAAAGAGGCGCGGCGCAGGTGGAGGAAGAGATCGAGTTTTACGAATTGACATCGGTCGCGGATAAATGGATTGGCGGCTACTCGCTCGGAATGCGCAAGAAACTCGGACTCGCGGCGGCGATGATCGGCGACCCGCAAGTTTTGATTTTGGACGAGCCACTCAACGGTCTTGACGTCGAGATGATGCGCAAACTGCGCGACCGCATTAAACAAGAACAAGAGCGCGGATGCGCTTTTCTCATCTCTTCGCACGTAATGGATTTCGTCGAACGCGCGTCGAACCGCGTCGGCATCATGCGCGCCGGGCGTTTAGTCGCTGAAGGGACGCCCGCCGAGTTGCGACGACAAGCCGCGCTAGGCGACGCTCCTTTTGAAGATGTCTTCTTTCGGTTGGCGCAGCGAGATTTGTCCGCTTAATTTGAAGTTGGGTAAGCGAGTTGGAAAAGGAAAACAAGCACGCCCGTAACGGAAACGTAGAGCCAGATGGGAAACGTATAACGTGCGATGCGGGCGTGAGTGTTAAACCGTTCGCTGAGCGAAAAGAAGAAGGTGATGAGAACCAACGGTAACGCGATAACGGACAACACGATGTGCGAGACGAGCACAAAGAAATAGACGGGGCGCACGGGTCCTGTGCCGAGAAAGCGCGTGTCGCCGTGAAGGTAATGATGCAGGACGTAGCTCACGAGGAAGAGCGAAGAGAAAACGAGCGCGAGGAGCATAAACCGCTTGTGCGTTTCCCAGTTTCTTTTGCGGATGTAGAAGAACCCGAAGCAGATCGAGGTTGCGCTCAAGCCGTTTAGCACAGCGTTAAGTGCAGGCAAGAAAGTAAGGCTACCTGAAAACTGTTCCGGCGTTGGCTTGAAGTAAATCAGCCACACCAGAAACAAGCTGGCGGCGACGCTCAAGCCGATGATGCTGCCAATCGCCGCGCGCGTATTGATATAGTTTGATTGCATAGTTGCTAGTTTAACAAACCGACGTGGCTATCGCTAAACGCAACCGTACCAATCAACTTGCCGCAAGCAATTGTCAGATCACTAATTTCTTTCGATCAAAATTTCGACGCTTCGAGAAGTGCGTCCAAGACGCGCGGAGCGGCACGTCCGTCCCACAAAGGAATTTGCGGACGTTGCCCGGAAGCGGGCGGGAGTTCGAGCGCGGCGAATGCTTCGCGCGTAATGGCTTCCGCGCTCGTTCCGACGAGTACGTTCGTTCCCAACTCAATGGTGACGGGGCGCTCCGTGTTTTCGCGCAAAGTTAAACACGGAATGCCGAGCCACGTCGTCTCTTCCTGAATGCCGCCCGAATCGGTGAGCACAAGGCGCGCGCCGCTGTAGAGCCGCAGGAAGTCGAGATAGCCGAGCGGTTCGATGAAAATGATTTGCGAAAGCGCGACACTGTTCTCCGCCTCCTTCGCTCGCATCGTCTCAAGCGTCGCGCGCGTGCGCGGATGCACGGGGAAGACAATGGGCAGGCGTGCGGCGATGTGCTCCAAAGCAGATAAGATTCCTCGAAGCACAATTGGATCGTCAACGTTTGACGGGCGGTGCAACGTTACAACAGCATAATCCGCGTTCGCTACTCCGGTACGTTCACGCACGTCGGAGCGCGCGGCGCGTTCGAGATTCGCGCGCAAGGAATCAATCATCACGTTGCCGACGAAGCGAATGCGTTCAGGGGCTATCCCCTCGCGTCGCAAATTCTCGTCGGCGTCAACGGAAGGCGTGAGCAGCAGATCGGAGATTTGATCCGTAAGTATGCGGTTGATCTCTTCCGGCATCGTGCGGTCGCGGCTGCGAAGTCCGGCTTCGACGTGCGCCACCGGCACGCCGAGTTTTGCGCAGACGAGCGCACATGCGAGCGTCGAATTAACATCTCCGACGACCACTACCCAATCCGGCTTCTCCGCAAGCACGATTGGCTCGAAGCGTTGCATCACGAGCGCGGTTTGCGCCGCGTGGCTGCCTCCTCTCACGTCAAGATAAACATCGGGGTCGGGCAGTTGAAGATCGCGGAAAAAGTGGTCGGACATCTCCGCGTCGTAGTGCTGCCCCGTGTGCACGACGAGCGACGCAAACTCGTCCGCGCGCCCGCGCATCGCCTCAACGATAGGCGCAACCTTCATAAAGTTCGGGCGCGCGCCGACGACATTGATTACTTTGAGCATGAAAGAAGCGTCCGGCCAACAGCCGTCAGCTTTCAGCTTGTTCTTAGCTGATCACTGAAAGCCGATGGCTGGCGGCTATAATCTGATGATGCGCGCGCGACTCGTTTCGCGCATCTGTCTGTTCAAACTGTTGCGGGTGTCAACGATCAGAGAGGCGAGTTTGCACACGCGCGCATAATCCACTTCGCTGTGATCGGTGACGATGCAGACGCAATCCGCCGCTCGTAGCAATTCGTCCGTCAACTCGACGGATCGGAGCGGCGCGCCGCTCCCTATCGTGTGCGCATCGTCGAAGTTCACTTCTGGTATGAACGAATCGTGATAGGAAACGTCCGCGCCCTTCGCCCGCAGGCGATCAATGATGGAGAGCGCCGGGCTTTCGCGCACGTCGCTGATGTCTTTCTTGTAAGCCACGCCCAAGAGAAGGACGCGCGCGCCCTTCAACGCCTTGCTACTGTCGTTCAAGCCGTCGGCGATGAGTTGCACGACGTGTTCCGGCATCCGCGAATTGACTTCTTCGGCGAGTCCGATGAAGCGCGAATCGAAACCATGCTGGCGCGCCTTCCATGAAAGATAATGTGGATCAAGGGGGATGCAGTGACCGCCGATGCCGGGTCCCGGATAAAACGCCATAAAGCCGAACGGCTTCGTCGCCGCCGCGCGGATCACTTCCCACGTATCAATATCCAAAGCGTAGCAGAGCCGCGCCATCTCGTTCGCCATGCCGATGTTAACGGCGCGAAACGTGTTCTCTAAAAGCTTTGCCGTCTCTGCGACGCGCGCCGACGAAACGGCGTGAACATCTTTAACGATCTGAGCGTAAAGCGCCGCCGCAATTTCCGTCGAGTCATCGGAGCAACCGCCGACGACTTTCGGGATGTTATGCGTCTGAAACTGCGGGTTGCCGGGGTCAACTCTTTCCGGCGAAAAGGCCAGCAGAAAATCTTCGTCGAGCTTGAACCCGCCCTCTTCAAACGCGGGCAGCAGCACCTCGTCGGTCGTACCGGGATACGTCGTTGATTCAAGAACGATGATTTGTCCGCGTCGCGAATTCTTTTTGATCTGCTCGGCGGCGGCGAGGATGTAGGAGATGTCCGGCTCTTTCGTTTTCCGAAGCGGCGTGGGGACGCAGATGATGATCGCGTCACATTCTCTCAGGTGAATGAAGTCGGCGGTGGCTTGCATTCGGTCGGCGTCAACCATCTCTTTGAGCACAGAGGATGGCACGTCGCCGATGTGCGACTCGCCCTTGTTGACGCTGATCACCTTGTTGGCATCAACCTCAAACCCCGTGGCGCGAAAGCCGTGACGCGCAAACTCGACCGCAAGCGGCAAACCCACGTAGCCGAGACCGATCACGCCGACGCGCGCGCTGCGGTCGTGGATAAGTTTTTGAATGTCGTTTTTAATCATAGCGAGAACCTTTTGGTTGGGTGTGTTGTATTTTCGCAGGATAAAGGGAAGCAGTCGAAGGTGCTCATCCGAGCACTGCCAATATAGACTAAGAGAGCGACACGGCGCGTGTCAAGCGATAGTTTCAACTTGGTATTCAACTTTGTGACCCCAAACCTTGACAGCGCTCCGTCCGGCGAAACAAGATACGCCGCTGTTCGCTCTAAGTTCCGCGCTCCTGAATTTCGTGCTCAAAGGGTTCTATGAAAAACGACGACCAACCGGCAAAGCTCGTGCGCAGTTTGAATCTGCTTGACGCGACGATGATCGTCGTCGGCTCGATGATCGGAAGCGGCATCTTCATCACCTCGGCCGAATCGGCGCGATTGGTGGGCGCGCCCGGTTGGTTGCTCGCGGCGTGGGCGCTCGCCGGAGTGTTGACCGTGACGGGCGCGTTGTGCTGCGCGGAACTCGCGGCGATGATGCCGAAGGCTGGCGGGCAATATGTATTCTTGCGCGAAGCTTACGGCACGGGCACGGGCTTTCTCTTCGGTTGGTCGCTCTTCGTCATTATTCAGACGGGGACGATTGCGGCGGTCGCCGTCGCCTTCGCCAACTTCACGGGCGTGCTCGTTGAAAGCGTCTCGGCGACGAACTACATCGTCGCGCCCGTGTCCCTAGGTCGTTACGCGGTGAGTCTCTCGACTCAACAACTCGTCGCCATCTTGATGATTCTTTTCTTAACCGCGATGAACACGCGCGGATTAGAGACGGGAAAGATCGTGCAGAATCTCTTCACGTTCACGAAGACGGCCGCGCTCGTCGGACTGATCATCGTCGGACTGCTGCTCGGCGCAAACGCCGGAAGCGCGGCGTTCACCTCTTCGTGGTGGGATAGCGCGGCGAACGGTTGGTCGCCACAAGCGGCGCAGCCCGGACTCGCCGTGACGGGCGGGTTGGCGCTCGTGATGCTTTTGGGGCGCGCGATGACGGGGCCGCTCTTCGCGCAATCCGCTTGGAACAACGTGACGTTTACCGGCGGCGAAGTCGAAAATCCCGGACGTAATCTGCCGCGTGCATTGCTCACCGGTTGCCTCGCGGTTGTCGCACTTTACCTGCTCGCCAATCTCGCTTACGTCCTCACGCTCTCGCTTCCTGAGATTCAGAACGCGCCGGGAAACCGCGTTGCAACGCTCGTGATGCAAAAGATTTTAGGCGCGCCCGGCACGATCTTAATGGCCGCAGCGATCATGGTTTCGACCTTCGGCTGCAACAACGGACTCATCCTCGCTGGAGCGCGCGTCACATACGCGATGGCGCGCGACGGAATGTTCTTCCCCGCCTTTGCCAGACTTAACTCCCGAAATGTCCCCGCCGTCGCACTCATCGCGCAAGGCGTGTGGGCGTCGCTCCTCACTCTCCTCCGCACCGTCACCGTTAATCCACAAACGGGCGAGGCGACTTACGGCAACGTCTATACGCAACTGCTCGAATACATCATCTCGGCCGATCTCGTTTTCTACGCCCTAATGGTCGGGGCGGTGATCGTCCTGCGCCGAAAACGCCCGGACGTTCCGCGACCTTATCGCACTTACGGTTATCCGCTTGTGCCGCTCGTCTACATCGTGCTCTCGACTTTGATCGTGCTTGATCTCGCGTATCTCGCGCCGCTCACTTCCGGCATCGGCTATCTTTTCGTGCTCGCGGGACTAATCGTATATCTCGTCTGGCGTTACCTGATTCGCCGCCGCGAGTTCGCCACGCTGTCGGCTTTCGGGACTGAGGCTACGGCGGCGGCGGAAGCATCCGATTAGTTTTTTTGGATAAACAGAAATTTGCACTGTTCAGGATACGAAGCATGAGTCGTCGCATTTCAATTGACCTTATCATCTGCACCTACAATAACGCCGCGCTTCTCGGCGAAACCTTAGCCGCAATTTCAAAACAGCAAGTTTCACCGGACGTGGATTGGCAAGTTACGGTCGTCAATAACAACTGCACGGACGAGACGCCGGAGGTGGTGGAAAGACATTCGCGGTCGAGCAAAATGCCGCTCCGCATGATCTTCGAGCGGCAGCAAGGGTTGACCCCGACCCGCGTCCGCGGCGCGCGAAACTCCGGCGCGGAATGGATCGCTTTCGTTGACGACGACTGTTTGCTGGCGGAGGATTGGGTTGAGCAAGCCGCGCGATTCGCGCTCGAACATCCACGGTGCGGAGCGTTCGGCGGGCACATAATTCTCCTCTTCGAGAAAACTCCGCCGCCGTATGCGTTGGGCCGCCCGTATCTTTACGCGGGCGCGAATCACGGCGAGACGGCGAAGCGCCGCAAATGGGTCGCCGGGGCGGGAATGGTTGTGCGCAGGGCGGCGCTTGAAGATTCCGGCTGGCTCGACAAGCAGTTTCTCGAAGACCGCATCGGCAAACGTCTCGTCTCAGGCGGCGACATGGAGATGTCAATGCGAATCGCCGCCCGGCACGAACTCTGGCACAACCCGCGTTGCAAACTCCGACACATCATCCCTGAGCGACGCATGACGCGGCAGTATGTGAGAAGCATGATTTACGGTCTCGGCGCGAGCCGTCACAACTCCACAGCCCTCGCATGGACTCACTCTTACCCCGCTTGGCTTTTGTATTCTTCATTGTATTCGATAGGTTTTCTAGGGCTGGGAGTGCTACACATGCTTCATGAGTTTGTGCGCGGGCGATCCGGCTTCGATGTTCTAATCGCCGTCAACCCCGCGCGCGGGTGGTGTGCGGCGATGTGGAGCATGTTACGAATGGATGCGTTCGAGCGACGACAATTACTAGGCTGTGCTGTGCCTCGCAATCGAAACTTCTAAAACAAAGTCCGTTATTGAATGACACTTTACACGCCCAACATAAAATCTTACCTGCGCGCTCTACCTGCACCTCCGGGTTAGTCAAACCAACCACCGAATTAGACAGTCCGCTTCTGCTCCTTTACTTCACCCACGCGTCAGCCACATGCGATTCGACTTCGATGGGCACGCTCTTAACGTACTCTTCGCCCGCCGCGCACATCGCCCGCTTCACCCGCCCCGAAATCTCTTCCGCTTCGCCCGCGTCTGCTTCGACAACAGTTTCGTCATGCACGATGTTGATGATGCGCGCGCTCGTGCCCTTCAGCTCGTCGCGCAGAAGGCGCAGGGCACGTTTCAGAATGTCAGCACTTGACCCCTGAATTGGCGTATTTTTGCCGTTGCGCTGGGCGAGCGACATTGATTTGCGATCTTCCGGGTCGAAGTTGAAACGTGCGAGTCGTCCTGATGCGGTACGCGCCGTTCGTTCGCGCACGGCACGGCGCGCGGCGTCGCGCAGCCATGCATCGAGTTTGTGGTACGTCGCAAAATAGCGGCGCATGATCTCTTCCGAGTCGCTTAGGGGCAAGCCCGTCATCATCGAAAAACGCTGCGCGCCGATGCCATAAACGACGCCGAAGTTGAGGCGTTTCGCGAAACTGCGCTGCTCCGACGTGACGTCTTCAAGCGCGACACCGAAGACTTGCGCGGCCGTCGTGCGGTGCAGATCAGCGCCGGAATTGAAGGCGTTAATGAAACCTTCGTCGCCCGTAAACTCGGCGAGAATGCGGAGTTCGATTTGTGAATAATCCGAAATTATAAGCTTTCTGCCTTCGGGCGCGCGGAAACAGCGGCGATACTCGATTGAATGAGGCACTTGTTGCACGTTCGGGTTCGTACAGGCATAACGCCCCGTCGGCGCGCCGATCTGGTGGAAGTTGGCGTGGATGCGATTCGTGTGCGGGTTGATTTCGTCAATGATGTTTTGCCCGTAGCTCGTGAGGGATTTCTGCACGGTGCGGTATTCGAGGAGTTTGGCGACGACGGGGTAATCGGCGGCTAAGGGTTGCAGTTTCCAGTTGCGCGTCGAATCGGGGACGGGAACATTGAGACGTTTCAGGGCAGCGGTCAATTGCGTGTGCGAATCAATGTTGACATCGGCGCGGGCGTCAACGAAGAGCGAGCCTTGCACCGTGCCTTCGGAGAGCATTGATTGTAGTTCTTGCGCGAGGCGGGCGCGTAAAAGTTCGACGTTCTTCATCTGTTCGCGCCAGAGATTTACATCAAGAAAGACTCCGGCGAGCTCGATGTCGGCGGTCGCGGGCACGCAATCGAATTCGAGCGCGGCGCAGCGCACGAGTTCGTCGCGCTTCAGTCGCTCGATCATGTTCTCGCGTAGAGGCAACATGATCGCAGCATCGCGCGCGGCGTAGGCGAGTTGAGAATCGGAGAGTTCGCCGCCCCAGTCGCTTCGCTGCTCAGTCTTGTCAACTGTTTCATCGAGAAAGCGCGCGGCTACCGCATCCAAGCTATGGCGCTCCTCTTGATTTCCGGCGGCGATCAGTTGACTCGCCAACAAGGTATCGAACAAGCCGCAGACTTCGACGCCCAAGAAATGTTTCATCCACTTAACGTCGAACTTCGCGTGATGAGCGACTTTGACGGGGCGCGGGGCGGACAAAAAATTTCTCAACGGTTGGAGATTTTCCGCTTGCGCGGCGTCGCCGTTTGGCGCGAGTTTGTCGAGATCGAAAATAAAGATGAAGCCGGGCGCAGCGAGTTGCACGAGGCGGATGCGCCCGTCGTAAGGATCGAGCGAAGTGGTTTCGGTGTCGAAACCGACGACCGCTTCTTTCGACAGTGTTTCAATTGCTGCGCGTAAATCTTCGCTCGTCGTAATTAACTGGTAAGGAGTTTCAATCATTGAGTTAATCTGGAGTTAGTAACGGAAATTTTAAGAATACGATTCAGTATTGTTTTTTGAACTGACAAGCGTCAACAACATCACGGCGGCGATTGTGCCGACCGCAGCGCTCACGAGAAAAGCCGTCTGCGCGCCGAAGTGTTTCCACATCTGCCCCATCAAGACGGACGCCGGAAGAACCGTGATGCTGAAGGCGAGATTATACAACCCGTAAGCCGTACCGCGCTTCTCGGCCGGAACCAAGTCGGCGACGAGAGCCTTTTCCGCGCCTTCCGTCAAACCGAAATAGACACCGTAAATGATGAACAGCAAACTAACCGTGAGCGTCGAAGTCGCAAACGCGAAACCCGCATAGACGAGCGCGTAGAATATCCAACCGCCCGCGATCATCCGCCGCCGCTCGAAGCGATCCGAGAAATTGCCGCCGACAAGCGAACTCACGACTTTGCAGACGTGCAACGCCGCCCACAGAAGCGGGATGTCGCTCGCCCGCACGCCCGATTCTTGGGCGCGCAAGATGAGGAAGGCGTCGGAGGAATTAGACAAAGTGAATAACGCAAGTATGAGGAGAAAGCGTCGGAAGTTGGTGTCGAAACCGCGCAGCGAAAGCTTCGGCGCGGCGGGCAATTGGACTTTCTCCGCTGCCGATTTGCGCGGCTCACGCACGGCGAAGAAGGCGACAAGGACGGCCGCCAGCGCGGGAACAGAGGCGAGCAAGAAAAGTTTTGAGTAGTCGCCCGGTGTCGGCGCATTCGCATCGCTCGCAACCCACCAAATGATCAACCAGCCGAGCAACGGGCCGATGACCGCCCCCGTGTGATCCATCGCGCGATGGAAACCGAATGCCAGACCACGCTGTTCGACGGGAGTAGTGTCTGCGATCATCGCATCACGCGGCGCGCTACGAATGCCTTTGCCCACGCGGTCGCTTAAACGAATTGCCAACACATGCTGCCAACTCGTCGCAAAAGCAAGCAGGGGGCGCGCGAAACTCGCCAGCCCGTAACCGAAGACGACAAGATTTTTGCGCCGCCCGCGCCGGTCGCTCCAGTATCCGGCGAAGAGCTTGAGAAAACTCGACGTGGCTTCGGCTGCGCCTTCGATAATGCCGATAGCGGCGGGCGAAGCGCCGAGCATGATGAGGAAGAGCGGCAAGAAAGGATAGATAATTTCGCTCGAAGCGTCGTTTAAGAGACTAACGAAGCTGAGGGCGAAGACGTTGCGCGGAAGCGTCAGGTAACGACGCCAGAAGCGGGGCGCACGGGAGTTAATTTGTTCAGAGTCAATGCGCGGGTTGGCGTCTGATTCTTCGGCGGCGTCCCGCTCTGTTTCTCGCACTTCGTTTTCCGGCTCGCTACCTGTTCGTGTTGCGCGTCGAGCGATTGGTCGCAGGCGTCCGCGTGTTCAAGTACGAGTTTAAGCCGCCTGTCTTGTACCAATAGAAAAGCGCTCCGGCGAGCACCGCGAACAGCAGCGCGCCGACTAGAGCGAGCCGCACCACGAGCCGCAGAGCGCGCCGCGCCAACGTGAAAATCAGCGCGGCTGAAACAACGAGGACAATGGCAATGATCGCAAGAGTCATTTGTAGTGAGCAGTAAGCAGTGAAGAAATGTCTTTAACTGCTCACCGCTTATATTGTCCACTAACGCATCGCCGGGATGTGCTCTTTACGCACGTTACGCAACTCGCTCCCTATCGCGTCGGCTATGCCCGGCAATTCAGCCGACGATTCGAGAAAGAAGGCGCGTCCGCCGGTTTCATTGGCGAGACGTTGCAACAATTTGATGGCTTTTTCACGTGAGCTTTTACTGAGAATGGGTTTTCTGTTGTCGAGCGCGTTAACTAAGCCAATGATAAAAATCTGAACTTTATTTTCACGTAGCAGCGCGAAGAGCTGATCTTGCGTGTAGTAACTAGCGCGATCATCTCCGTCAGTGATAAGAATCAACGCAGGGCGGCTTTGGCTTCCGCTTTTCTTGCGTTGGGCGACGGCTTGGGCGGACAGGTAAACGGCATCAATGATGGCGGATTGCCCCGATTCAGTGTAGAGCTTACCCAGCGCGTTCAGCATGGCGGCTCTGTCCGTCGTAAAATCTTGGAGTGTTTCAATGCGATCCCTATCAACGAACCGCACCACAAAGGTTTCATCGCCGGGCTTATTGTTATTAACGATAATTTTGGCGGCTTCAATCACTTCTCTGAACTGTGAGCTCATTGATTTAGAGTTGTCAATTACGAGGCCATAGGTGATCTGGTTAAGCGTCTGTTCTGGTTGGCTTGATTGTCGTGCCTGTGACGGATTCTGAGCCACGACAAATACAGAAGGCTGAACGAACAGGGAAAGCAGCAAGATCACGATCCAAGTTGATTTAGTTCTCATTAAGCTACCCTCTCGTCTTATTCCTTCTTGTGGCTTGCGCGCACCATCGTCTTGATGTTGCCGCGCACGTTGAAGTCGCCTTCAATCTCGACGTTTAAGGGATCGCACGCTCGCACGAAGTCTTCGAGGATGACGTTGACGACATGCTCGTGGAAGATTTTTACGTTGCGAAACGAATTGATGTAAAGCTTCAAACTTTTCAACTCGACACATCGCTCATTCGGGACGTAATTTAATCGAATCGTCGCAAAGTCGGGGAAGTCGGAGAACGGGCAGACGGCCGTAAACTCCGGCATCTCAAAAGAAACAATTGTTTCGCGCCCGACGAATTCATACGGGAAAGTGTCGAGCGGGTAAAGCTTCATTTCTTCGCGCGGGGTCGGGCGAATCTCCAAGCCTTGCCCGTTGGTTGACGTAAATTCGGTTTCAATAACTGCCACTTCTGTATTACTCCTAAAATTTTTACGATCTTACATGAGCCGCAGGCAAGCCCGCAACAAAAGAGGGCAGCCGCCCCGTGAAGCGATTGCCCTCTAAAGTCCCGTGCGCCCGACGAACGACGATTTGTAAACGTCGCTGCGCATCGTCCTTTTTGAACTTCGGCGCGCTACCGATTGCTGTTGTTCGTGTTCATGTTGGAATTCGTGTTGCCATTCATATTAGAGTTCATATTTCCATTCATGTTCATGTTTCGATTCATGTTTCTGTTCATGTTGCCACCACCGCCCGTGTTCATCATGCCGCGCATCATGGACTGCGCCATCTCCAAGTGCATCCGCACGATGGGCTCGCCCTTCCGCGCTTGCGCGACCGTCTCCGCATCGCTCCCGCGACTTGTCTCGCGCTGAAACTCTTTGAGCGTATCACGATGCGCCTTGTCGCCCGCCATGCGGATGTACATGCGGTCAAACTCCGCGCCGGACATCGTTTGCAGCTTCGCCATGTCGCGCCGCATCTTCGCGCTCACGTCGGTCGGGAGCGTTACGCCTTTCGCGCTCGCCAGCGTCTTCAGTTCGTCGCTCATGCGCGTGTGGTCGTCAATCATCTGCTGAGCGTAGCGCTTCACCTCGTCGCTCGCGGCGCGCTCCAGAGCCACCCGCCCGGACATGATCTCGTTCATATCGCTCATCGCCGCCCGCATCATAAAGCGACGATCCTGCGAACTGAGTTCGGCCATGCCTTGCCCCATGCGACCGCTGTTCATGTTGCCGTTCATGTTCGAGTTGCTGTTCTGCTGCTGTGCGACAGAAAAACCTCCGACGGCCAGGCAAACTGCGACAGCGGTCAAAGCCGCCGCCCCGATTTTTAATTTATACATTACCCTCACCTCTATACTCAATTGGTTGATTCCGGGATCATTCGCTCCCTCATTAAGAAAGCCAATGATCAAAGCCAATGATCCCGGTCTGTTGTTAATGATTAACTACGCCCCGCGCTGCTCGCCCGTTTCATGTCGCGGATTTTATCGTGCGCTTCTTTGACTTCCGTGTACTGGCGTTGCACGACGGATTGCGCGTCAGCCGGTAAATTCGCCTTCAGCGCGCCCTGATAATTCGCGACCGCCGAATCTTCGCCGCTCTCACACTCGGCGATCACCGCCGCTTCGTCCGCGCCTGTGACAACGGATTTGATGTTGATCCAGCCGCGGTGAAGACTCGCGGCAACGCTCCCAGTCTGCTCCGGGTCGCCGCCGAGACGACGAACCTCTGCTTGTAGTTCTGAAGCAAAGCGAGCGCGCTGCTGCGCGTAAGTGTTAAAGAGCGTGGTTAATTCGCCGTTCTTAACTCCGTCGGCGGCGGTGCGATAACCGTTTTCGCCATCCTTGCATGTTTCGACCAAGTTGTTAAGTGTTGAGATTGTATCATCGTTTGTACCCACTTTGTGTTGCTCCTTTGTTGATTTTCTAAGTTGAGTTTGTCTGCTACCCCGCGTGCTCTTAGCTTTTCTGTTAATTCATTGCAAGCTAAATTTGATTCGTTCCAGCGGACGCATCGCGGCGACCGATGGCGAAGAATTTAATTAAAGCGAGACCGGCGATGAAGCCGCCGATGTGCGCCGCGTAAGCCACGCCGCCACCCTCCGCCCCGCGATTCATGTAGCCTTCGATCAACTGGAACAAGAACCAGATGCCGATGGCGGCGAATGCCGGAACTTCCGTCAAGAAACCGCGCAGGACGATGGCGCGCACGCGGCGACGCGGATACAGCAGCAGGTAGCCGCCGAGCACGCCTGAGATCGCGCCCGACGCGCCGAGACTCGGAATGTAGGAATCCATGTTCATAAAGACGTGCGCAAGCGACGCGATTAGTCCGCAGACGAGATAGAAGACGAGATAGCGGATGTGCCCCAGACGGTGTTCGAGGTTGTCGCCGAAAATCCAGAGATACAGCATGTTGCCGAACAGGTGCATGATGCTCCCGTGCATAAACATCGAAGTCAGCAGCGTGATGTAGACGGGAAACGCAATCGGCTGCAACGGAATGGCGATCCTCCTGCCCGTCGCCGGATCGACACCGACCGGAACGTTCTGCGCGATGTCCGTGCCCGTCACGATCTCTTGCGGCACGGTGGCGTAAGCGTAAGTAAACTCGTCGTTCGAGCCGATGCCTTGCAACAAGACGAAGACGAGGATGTTAATCGCAATAAAGGCGTAGTTAACGAATGGCGTCGTGGTGCGGTCGGAGTTGTCGTCGCCGATTGGAAAGATCATGTTTGTAGTTCCTTTTGTTCGTCGTAACTGACAATTATCAACTTCGCCGCGCAAGCGCCAAATGCTCTTTAGCTCCCCGACGACGTTCTTCTTGGCGATGCTGCTCTCACGTTGCGATTCGCAAACGCTTCCGTCCACAAAGGAGCACTAAAGATATGCAGCTTTCGTATTGCCCGCCCGTCGCCCCGTTGTTGAATCATTACACTTCCCTGCCGTCTTCTACAAATCAACCGGCTCGTTTCTAGCTTTAACGCCACTACACAGAACCGTTCTCATACAATCGCTAACTCACCGCACGTTTTCATTTCGCCACTACGGGCGCGGGCGCGACCTCTCCCGCGCGCGGCGGCCGTAGCAGTTCGTAGCCTTCCGAACGCGCCACGTAAGTAGCAGCCGTCAAGTCGCCCGCCACG
Organism: Pyrinomonadaceae bacterium; assembly: GCA_013696465.1. GTDB lineage: Bacteria > Acidobacteriota > Blastocatellia > Pyrinomonadales > Pyrinomonadaceae > JACCYN01. The sequence goes on along the minus strand of JACCYN010000022.1, from coordinate 9,433 downwards.
TTCAACGTCGTCCGGCACATATCGAGTATGCGGTCTACGCCGAGAATGATTGCGATTAACGCTGGGTTAATCCCATAACTCGCAAGCATCACGATGATGAAAGGGATCGAGCCCGACGGCACGCCTGCTGTCCCGATACCGCCTAAGATCGCAAAGTAGGCGACGCCCAACTGCTGCGCGAGCGTCAAGTCCACTCCGGCGAGTTGCGCGAGGAAGAGCACGGTCACGCCTTCGTAGAGCGCCGTGCCGTTCTGATTCGCGGTCGCGCCGACGGTCAACACGAAGCTGTTGATCTCGCGCGGCACGCCCAAGTTCTCTTCGGAAACTCTGAGCGCGGTCGGCAATGTTGCGTTTGATGATGAAGTCGAAAACGCAGTCAGCATCACGGTCTTGATGCGGCGGAAAAATTCGAGCGGCGAGATGCGCGACAGCAGCGCGACCGAGAGCGAATACACGCCGAACATATGCAGGGAAAGTCCGAGCAGCACCGTGACGACGAACCACGCGAGCGCTTCGAGTAAATCCAACCCGAAGCGCGCCGTGTTATTGAAGAGCAGACACGCGACCGCCAAGGGCGCGATCTTCATGATGATGTCAATGATCTTCGCCGAGATTTCGTACAGAGCTTGCAACCCGCGAATGAACGGCGCGGCCGTTTCCGTTGAAACGAGCGTGGCGGCGACCCCGATGATTAAAGCGAAGAACATCAAGTGCAGCATGTTCGGCGTCTCTGACGCCATCGCCGTTATGGGATTCGAGGGCACAAGCGTTTTGACGACTTGCATCGGCACCGAATCGGTTGTCACGCCCGTCTTTGTTGCGTCAGCCACGCGGCGGCTCGCGTCCGCGCCGTAACGCTGTTCGAGTTGCGCGCGCGTCGCCGGATCAACCCGCTCGCCGGGACGGATCGTGTTCGCTAGCGTCAAGCCGATAACAACGGAAATCGCGGAGATGACGAAAGTGTAAGCGAAAGATTTGACGCCGACGCGCCCCAAGCGGCGGACATCGCCGATGCCTGCGACGCCGACGACCAACGACGAAAAGACGAGCGGGATCACAACCATCAAAAGCAAGCGAAGGAAAAGCTGCCCGATGGGTTCGGTAATGTTGGAGACTGTCCACGCCACGCGCGGGTCGTCGCCGCCGAGCGTGGCATTCGCCGCAACGCCTGCCACAACTCCGACTACAAGGCCGATCAGAATGCGCGTGTGCAGCGCCATCCCGCGCGGGCGATCCGGCGTTTCGTCGTCGAGGTCGGTGGTCGCTTCGCGCTCGAAGGTGTCCCGCCCTGTCACCGGCTCGCTTCTCCGCATTCGTTCCTGTTGCTCGTCAGACATAAAGTTAATTCACCCGCCCCAACGGAGTTTGCTGCGCAGAACTTCAAAATAATTTCGATTCGCAGGCTGCACGATATTAAACGACGTGCGGCTTTTCGTGACCTTCACGCGGTCGCCGACTTCTAAGGGGAAGCCTACCTGCCCATCCAAAGTTAATGCGACTTCCTCATTCGGCGTTTTCAACCGAAGCTCGATCCCGGCGTCGTCCGGCACGACAATCGGGCGGTGCGAAAGCGTGTGCGGGCAGATCGGCGTGATCACGATAGCGTTCATCGAAGGATAGATGACGGGGCCGCCCGCCGAAAGATTGTAGGCGGTCGAACCCGTTGGCGTGGAAACGATCAACCCGTCGGCGCGAAAACTTCCGACGAATTGATTATTCAGCCACGCCTCGATCTCGATGATGCGCGCCAGCGCCGACTTGCTGATCACGACATCATTTAGGATTCGCTTGCTCGTCAACTCCTGTTCGCCGCGCACGAGTCGGGCTTGCAACATCACGCGGCGGTCAATGCGGTAATCGCCTCTGATGATCGCTTCGAGCGCCGGAATCATCTCTTCGTTGCGAAACTCCGCAAGATAGCCGAACGTGCCGTAGTTGATGCCGAGCACCGGAATCTCGCGCTCGCCGAGCAGACGGGCGGCGGCGATCATCGTGCCGTCGCCGCCTAAGACAACCATCAGATCGACGTTCGCCCCAAGTTCTTCGTGCGTCATCACGCGAACGGGGCAACCCGTTTCGGCTTCGACGCGCGCGGCGTCCACCTCCGGCACGCTCGCCAATTCGATATCGCGCTCCGCGAGCCACGCCACAAGGCGACACATCGTCTTTAAGGCTTCCGGTTGCTGCGGTTTGACGATTACGCCAACGCGACGCAAGGGGCTGTTAACCATCGTTAATTGGGACGAAGCGAAAGCGTTACGGCTTTCAGCATCAGCGAGCAAGTTTTTCCGAAAGGGTAGCGCCAGCCGGATTGATTTGCTAAATGCTTGAAATCAGCAGGGATGATACCGATGCGCGGTTGAGAGTGTCAACGCACAAATTTTGATTCGACCACGCGATAGACCTTGCACGCTTTTAGCGAACGACCGGGAGATTCCGGCTTCGGCCTTGAGCGCGTCGAAGCGGGTTAGTGTTTGTTGGTGATTTGCGCGCGCTCCATTCGCGCACGAGGCGCGCAAATTCGCGCGCGTCCGCTTCGGGGTCAACGAGCGTAAGCCACAGGGGTGTCGGCAACCACGCCCACGCCGCGCCGTAAACCTGATTGTTCCATTCCTCGACGCGATGCTCCGCGCGCCACTGAATCGCGGCGGGCGGCACGTCTTCCCATTTTTCGTAGCAGCCGTGTTGAATGCACGGCGCAGGCTTGGCGCGGCGGTGCACGAGACAACCCGTGCCCGGCTCAAAGAGCGGGCAAGCGTAAGTTTGCGCGTAGGAATCTTTGGCAGGACGAAGATTATATTTTGCCACCGCTTCTCTCGCGCGCTGATAGACGCGGCGGCGCGCCGTCTCGTCGAGGCGCGGGGTGCACTGCAAGGTTTCGCGCATCGCCACCGCTTCGAGCCGCGTGATGTGGACGTTGACGAAATGCGCGTCCGTGCAACAACTGCCCGCGACCGGGCACGTCCGGCAATCCTCGGCGCGGTGTTCGTAATTTAATTTAATGTGCGTTTGATATTCGGCTTTGTGACGCTGCAGGCGGGCGAGGGCAATCTCTTCGGTGAGTTTTCGCATGATCTACATTCGCTCGTACAACCCTAAGAATTCGCGGTTGCCTTCCGCTCCGTGAATCGGTGAGGGTATCACGCCACGAACATTCAAACCTAATTCCCGCGCCGCGTTGTTCACTTCTTCAACGACGCGCTCGTGCTTCGCCACATCCGTGACGATGCCGCCCTTGCCGACCTCGCCGCGCCCAACTTCAAACTGCGGCTTGATGAGCGTGATAATACGCCCCCGCTCCACAAGCAAGGGAACGATGGCGGGCAGCACCTTCGTCGCTGAGATAAACGAAACGTCCATTACGGCTAAATCGAATTTTGTGTTGAAGTCTTCCGGGCGCATGTGACGCGCGTTGGTGTTCTCTCTCACCTCAACGCGCTCGTCCGAACGCACGCGCCAATCGAGTTGATTATGCCCGACATCAAGGGCGACGACGCGGCGCGCGCCGTGTTGCAGAAGGCAATCGGTGAAGCCGCCCGTCGAAGCTCCGACATCGAGGCAGACGAACTCTCTAACATCAATTTCAAATTCACGAAGCGCCGCTTCGAGTTTGAGACCGCCGCGCCCGACGTAACGGTTCGCCGGATCATTTCCGCCGCGCACGCGGATGGAGGTGTCCGGCGGAAAACTCTCGGAAGGTTTTTCAACGCGCTGATCACCCACTAACACCACACCCGCCATCACCATCGCCTGCGCGCGCGCGCGCGACGCAGCAAGCCCGCGTTCGACAAGCAATTTATCTATCCGCTCACGCTTCATATAAAGTCAGGAGGTGAAAGCGAAAAGGCAAAAGTGAGGATTTATTTCTCCTCTTAACTTTTGCCTTTTACCTTTTTACTTTTGCCTTACTTATCAGGGTTGTCGTCCCTCAAAAATATCTCGGATGCGATCAACACGACGCGGCTCCGGGGCGTTGCGCTGGCTGGCGCGGCGCGGGCGGTTGCTTAAAACATCTCCGACGCGATCAATGGCTCGCACTTCACGACGCGATGCGCGCTCCTCTTGGCGGCTGCGCTTCTCTTCCCGGCGTTCCTCGCGCCGACTCTCTCTTTCATCTTTAACTCTGGAACGGTTCTCTTCAGCCGAAGCTTTCGCCGTGCGAGAGTTGCGATTGTCAGAGGGCGACGTGCGGTTATCCGTGTCATCCGTCTTCTTGCGCCGGGTTGTTGTTGCGGCGGAAGAATCGCGGCTCGTCTCCTTAGCAGTATCATTCGTCTCCGCGCGTTCACGCGAATCGCGCGCCGGAACAACGGGCGCTTCGGTCGTCGTCCTCTGGCTTTGCGTTTCATCTCTCCTCGCGCCGGTCGTCTGCGTGATCGCGGCCGGTGTGTCTTTCACGTCCGATTGCGAAGCAATCGTTTCAGGCGGCGCAGAAAGATTGGCGGAGGAGGAGGCGTCTGCGGTTTGGCGATCACGGTAAAGGGCAAGACCGAAACCGCCCGCCACGCCGACAAAGAGGGCGGACACGACGAACATTCCGAGCAGCAACGAACGGCGACGATTCGATAGCGAGACGACGCGCCCCATGGCGGCGTTGGCATGATCGGCGGCGCGACGCGCGATTGGAACGACGGGTTGAGCCGTTACCGTCGCTTCCGCGTCAAAACGCGGGGTGGCGAGGGTCATGTCCGGGTCGTTAATTAAAATAGGGCGCTGGTTTTCGTTCATCTCATTTGTTAACGGCGGCAGAAGGAACTGCGATACTAACTTCCGGCGTCTGGGAGAAAAGCGAAAGTCAAATTTAGCTTTGCTTTGATGACTTCCACTCTTCTGCCGATGCCTCTTCCGTAAATGGTCGTACCTTAACGCTTCAAACAAGCCTAAGCTTCACTACCATAATGCAAAAAGCGCGCCACCGACATTCGACGACGCGCCCTGCTGATTTATTGGCTGATTTATTGAATATTCGCTACCCTCGCGCCGGTTGCGCCTTTCGGCGCGCACGCCGTTCGTCTAAAACTTCGACGTTTTCGCGCACGCGCGTGTAAATGCCGTCCGCATCCAATCCGTATTTCGCTAAAAGCAATTTCGCATCGCCGTGCGTCACAAGGCGGTCGGGCACGCCCATCCGCACCACGCGCACGGCATCTTGCAATCCGTTTTCCTCTAAAAGTTCGACGACGGCCGAGCCGAAGCCGCCCGCAAGGTAAGCTTCTTCGACAGTGACAATCAAACGCTTTGTCCTTGCCAGCGCGAGCAGGAGCGAAGCGTCGAGCGGTTTGACGAAACGGGCGTTGACCACTGTCGCCTCGATCCCCGCTTTCGCCAACTCCTCCGCCGCCTTCAACGCCGGATGAACCATCGAGCCGTAAGCGACGATGGCCGCTTCGCCCGCGCCCGTGTCGCGCAGGATTTCCGCTTTCCCCATCTCCAAAACTTGCGGTTCGCGCTCGATGTCCGCGCCCACACCGTTACCGCGCGGGTAGCGCAGGGCGGCGGGGCCGCGATGCTCGATGGCTGTCAACATCATGTCGCGCAATTCGCCTTCATCCTTCGGGGCCATCACCACCATGTTCGGGATGGCGCGCAGGTAAGCGATGTCCAGAAGACCGTGATGCGTGGGGCCGTCCGCACCAACGATTCCGGCGCGATCCATCGCAAAGGTCACGTCCAAATCCTGAATCGCCACGTCGTGCACGATCTGATCGAAGGCGCGCTGCAAAAACGTCGAGTAGACGGCGACGACCGGCTTCAAACCTTCGCACGACATGCCCGCAGCGAACGTCACGGCGTGCTGCTCGGCGATGCCAACGTCGAATGAGCGTTCGGGGAATTTCTCCAGCACAATGTCAACGCCCGTGCCGTCCGGCATCGCGGCGGTGAGCGTGACGATGCGCTCGTCTTTCGCCATCAACTCGCACATCGTCTTGCCGAAAACTTTTGTGTACGTCGGCGCGGACGACGCGGATGAAATGGCGTTGCCCGTTTCAATCTCGAACGGCCCCGATGCGTGCCATTTGTAACGGTTGGCCTCGGCGGGCGCGTAGCCTTTGCCCTTCGTCGTCAAAGCGTGAACGACAACGGGGCCGTCCTTCACGGCTTGGGCTTCGCGCAGGGCGTGGACGAGCGCGGTCGTGTCGTGCCCGTCAATGTAGCCGATGTATTTGAAACCTAATTCGTTGACGAGCGCGCCGGGCAGAACGGCCGCCGCGAGCGCATCCTTGACCGTCTTCGCCACGCCGTGCAGACGCTCGCCGAGATTCGGGATCGCACGCAGGGTTTCCGAAACTTCGTCCTTGAAACGGTGATAACCCTGCGCTTCGCGGATGCGATTGAGATAACCCGTTAGCGCGCCGACTGCGGGCGCGATTGACATCTCGTTGTCGTTCAAAAGCACGATCAGGCGTTTCTTGAGATGACCCGCTTGATTAATCGCCTCCATCGCCATCCCGCCCGGCAGACTCGCGTCGCCTATAACGGCGCAGACGTGATGCGACTGCCCGCGCGCGTCGCGCGCCGTCGCCATTCCAAGCGCGGCCGAAATCGAAGTCGAAGCGTGACCCGCGCCGAAAGTGTCATACTCGGATTCGTCGCGGCGCAAGAACCCGCTCAATCCGTCGTACTGCCGGATCGTCGGAAACTCTTCGCGCCGACCTGTCAAGATTTTATGCGCGTAAGCTTGGTGCCCGACATCCCAGACGATGCGATCCACAGGCGTCTCAAACGCATAATGAAGCGCGACGGCAAGCTCAACCGCGCCGAGCGAGGCGCCGGTGTGCCCGCCCATGCGCGCCATTGTCTCAATGATGTACTGCCGAACTTCCACGGCCACCTCCGGCAGTTGTTCCAACGGCAAGCGGCGCAGATCGTGCGGCGAATTGATCCTGTGTAGAAGCTTCATGGAGTCGGCATTGTATCGCGGAGGAAAAGTTTTTGCACATTCAAAACCGCATTATTAGTATGTCTAAAACTCCACTGCTTTGATTTTCTCTCGAATGGCGAAACGTATTTTCCAAACCAACGCCTCCGCCGCTACGTCTAAATAAACGATGAAGCCGAAAGAAGGTTTCATTTCAAAATTACGTTATGGAAGAGTATCAACCACGAAACAACACTGTTAAGGCGTACGTACCTGTTCATGTGGCGCGCGCGGTTAGGGGTTTTCTTCCGGCAGTTTTGAAACAAGCATCGAGTAATTTTTCATTAAGGAGACAAAGACAAATTATGAAATCCAGATTGCTGAAAGCAGGTTTAACGCTCGGCTTCGCGGCGGCTTTTACCGTCCCCATGTTCGCACAGCAAACATCATCTTCCGCGCAAGACGGCAACGCCGCGCTGCAAACGCAAGGGCAAGAGCGATTCAAAGGCAAAGGACGGCGGCATCACCGTCGAGGCAATCGCCACATGATGATGGGCGCGATGCAGAAACTTAATTTAAGCGACGCGCAGCGCACGCAAATGCGCGCAATCGCCGAACGCAACGCCGGAAGCACGAAAGCACTGCGCGAAGAACTGCGCAACCTTCGCGTTCAAAGCAAACAAGGCGGCACACTCACAAGCGAACAGCAAGCGAGACTTGAAACGCTCCGCACCGAACTGCGCAGCGCAAAGAAAAGCTCGCACGCCGAGATGCTTAATGTGCTTACACCTGAACAGCGCACGCAACTCGAAGCGTTGAAAGCGGAAGCCAAAGCCCGCCGCCAACAGCGACAAGGTGACAATCAGGGAAACAATTAACTCCCATAACGTCACGACCGAACCTCGCACAAGCATTAAGAGAACGTCTCCGCCATAGTTGGCGGGGGCGTTTCTTTGTTGCCGCAAGAATCAAATTTATTGTAGTTGACTGAATCTCGCGGAAGCGTGCGACCGCCCACATCCTTGACAATTCGTCATCGCGGACTAAAATGGTTTTTCGCCTTGAACGGCAGTTGCGGAGATGTGGCCGAGTGGCTGAAGGCGGCGGTTTGCTAAACCGTTATAGGTCAAAAGCCTATCACAGGTTCGAATCCTGTCATCTCCGCCAGAATTTGAAACGATGAACGCGGAACGATGAACGATGAAGTAAACGCTTCGTCTTTACATTCATCGTTCCGCGTTCATCGTTGATACTTAAAGTTTATGTCTGTTCGCGTTCGTTTCGCACCATCGCCCACCGGCTACTTGCACATCGGCGCCGCCCGCACCGCGCTCTTCAACTATCTCTTCGCACGCAAAACCGGCGGACGAATGCTGCTGCGCATCGAAGACACTGACCTAGAGCGTTCGACTGACGAATCAACGCGCTCGATCTTGGAAGGTCTCGAATGGCTCGGCTTGGATTACGACGAGGAACATGTCTTTCAATCCGCCAACGCCTCGAAGCACCGCGCCGCTGCTCTTCGTTTGATCAGCGAAGGCAAAGCTTACCGCGATTTCACGCCGCGCGCGGAACGCTCCGACAAAAACGTGAAGCAAGAGATCGCCGAACGCGCGCGCCGCGACGCAGAGGAAGGAACGGATCATCGCAGCAATTCTTACCGCGATCTTCCAATTGAAGAATCCGAACGCCGCGCGGCGGCGGGCGAACCTTTCGCCGTGCGTTTGAAAGTCGCCGCACAGGGTCGTTCGCAATTTGAAGACATCGTTTACGGCGCGCAAGAGCGCGACTACAGGGAGATCGAAGACTTAGTTCTTCTTCGCTCCGACGGGCATCCTTTGTATAATCTCTCCGTTGTCTGCGACGACATTGAGATGAACATCACGCACGTCATACGCGGGCAGGATCATTTAACGAACACGCACAAGCAGAAACTCATCTACGAGGCGCTCGGCTCACCCGCGCCGCGCTTCGCGCACTTGCCCTTAATCCTCGCGCCGAACAAAGCGAAACTGTCGAAGCGCAAACACGGCGAAGTCGTAAGCTTGACGACGTACCGCGACCGTGGCTTCGTGCCCGCCGCATTCACCAACTTCCTCGCGCTCTTGGGTTGGTCGCCCGCCGACGAGCAGGAGTTGATGACGCTCGCGGAACTGTTGGAAAAATTTTCGCTCGAAGCCGTGCATCGCTCCAATGCCGTCTTCAACTTCAGCGAGACGGATGCGCGCCAGTGGACTGATCAAAAGGCGCTCTGGATGAATGCCGAGTACATCCGCACGATGCCGTTCGCGGAGTTGCTGCCGATGCTCAAGGCGGAGATGAAAGCGACGGGACTGTGGCGCGACGACTACGACGCGGAGAGGCGCGGCTGGCTGGAGCAGACGGTTGTCTTGATACGCCAGCGTTTCATCACGCTCAAGGATTTTTCCGGGCAGGGGCGTGCCTACTTCTCCGACGAGTTCGAGTTTAATGAGGATGCGGTCAAGAAAAATCTGAAGAAGGAGCCGCGTTTGAAAGAGCTTTTGCCCGGCCTCGCCGCGAAGATGGACACGCTCGAACCGTTCAACGCCGAGA
>JACCYN010000016.1 GCA_013696465.1 Pyrinomonadaceae bacterium | reverse complement strand
GCTTGAAAGTTTGTCCTACTTTCTCGCCCGTCCGCAGATCACTTGCGTGACGAACCGACGTGGCATTCTTCCCTTTGAAGAGATCGCGCAGAGGGAAGAGCAGGGGCTATAAAATAAATTTTGATTTACGAGGAGGGAGTGTCATGTGCTTTCTGAAAAGAGCTTTGCCGTTCGCGGCGACTTTGTTGCTCGGTCTGATGTTGGGAAGCTTCGCCGGGCGTGTGAACTCGTCTGAGCGTGCTAATTTCATAGACACTACGGGGAGCGACATTTCACGCGGCTATAGTTGTCGTCTCAAGAAACGCAAACAAAATCGCCCTCGCCATTCCTCGCGACTGCAAATCCTCGGTAAGCCGGAAGCTCAATACACCGATGCGGCGCGGCTCGCAGGGATAGAGGGCACGGTGCGACTACGCGCCGTCTTCGATTCGGATGGCACAATCAAAGACGTTCAGCCGCTTACCGCCTTACCCTTCGGGCTGACCGACTCGGCGATGCGCGCCGCGCACGACATCGAATTTGTTCCCGAAACGATGAACGGCTTTAACGTCCCCGTTGAGCGCCTCGTCGAGTATCACTTCGATCTTCGCTGAACAGTCGCACATGAGCAGTCCTCCCACAGACGAACAAAATGCACGCCGCGAAATAATCGAGATCGGGCGGTTACTTTACGAGCGCGGGTATGTCGTCTCGTCCGACGGAAACTTGAGCGTGCGCCTCTCCGATGATCGCATCATCGCCACGCCGACGCAGATTTCTAAGGGTCGCATGACGGAAGATGCGCTCGCCGTCACCGATCTCGAAGGCAAGCCTTTGAACGAACGCCGCGCGTCGAGCGAACTGAAGATGCACTTGCTGATCTACCGCGAGCGTCCTGATGTAAAAGCTGTCTGCCACGCGCATCCGGCGCATTCGACGGCGTTTGCTGTTGCGGGCTTGAGTATTGATGAGCCGATTCTTTCGGAAGTGATCCTCGCGCTCGGTTGTGTTCCGCTCGCCGCCTACGGCACGCCTTCAACCGATGAACTGACCGATGCGATGCGTCCGCTTGTTAAGCATCACAACGCTTTGTTGATGGCGAATCATGGCGCGGTCGCTTACGGCGAGAATCTGTGGCAAGCGTTTGACCGTCTGGAGACGATGGAGCACACGGCGCGCATCACGATCCTCGCGCGCACGCTCGGCGGATCGAGAAAGCTTCCGGCGGATGCGATTGAGAAGTTGATCAACGTGCGCGAGCAGGCGGGATATTTAAGCGAAACGGCGCGTTGCCAAGCGTGCGATTATCTAGCTGACGCGGGCGTAAGTTGTTCAATCCACGAGAGCGCGAACGGTGAAGAGGCGAACAAAATATCAAGCGCGACAAACGTCTTCGCGCACGCGAACGGCAGGGGTAAAGTCACCTTGACGCGCGAAGAACTCGTCGAGTTATTGTATGAAGCTGCCCGCGTGAAAAGTTGAGGCGGGAGTTGTTCGCGGAAGGATGATGAGATTTCGCCCGCTCACGGTGGAAGAAGAAGCGTTGGCGCGCGAGGTATTCCTCGATCAATTGCCTTACCGGAAAATTTACATCGCAGATTTTTTTCTGCCGGGTAATCATGGTGTCGCCGTAACGCTCGCCTCTGGCGCCGGAGTGCTTCCGATTCGCAGTCTCACTTCTTTTACGATCTATTTCGGCGGTGACGTTTATCAACGCGGAGCTGACGCGGACGCGAATCGAAATACTTTTATTCACGAACTCACGCACGTCTGGCAAGGTTATCACTCGGCGTTTTATTGGACGTACATGATCAAGTCTGGCATCGTGCAGAGCATGGCCGTCCTCAGACATCACAACCGGGGTTTCGCTTACCTTTACGAACTAGACGAGGGAAATCCAAAGCCTTGGCGCGCGTATAACGTCGAGCAGCAAGGCAACATCGTGCGCGATTGGTTCGTGAACGGCATGAGAGAAGACGATCCACGTTATAAATACATCAGCGAAAACATTCGTCAGGGAAGAACGTAAGCAAAGTCTCGCTTCAGTCGGAATAGACTTTGACAATGCGGTATAAATTGACGATAAACATTCGGGCGAAAGTTTCTAAAAACGAACGGAGAGTGAAAGAGATGCAAGAAGCATTGGGAATGGTTGAGACGAAGGGTTTGGTGGCGACGATTGAGGCGGCGGACGCGATGGTGAAAGCCGCGAACGTAACGCTCGTCGGCTATGAGAAGATCGGCGCAGGATTCGTAACAGCGATTGTGCGCGGCGACGTGGCGGCGGTGAAAGCGGCGACGGATGCGGGCGCGGCTGCGGCGCGCAGAGTCGGCGAACTTGTCAGCGTCCACGTCATCCCGCGCCCGCACGGAAGCGTTGACGAAGCTTTGCCAATCGGCAACAGTCAGTAAGAAAGTGATGAGTTAATGAGTGATGGGTGATGAGTAACAGCAGGGTTCTCTCTTACCACTCGTAACTCATTACTCAGCACTCAGCACTCTAAAATGATCATTGCGCGCATTCTCGGCTCAGTCGTTTCGACGCAGAAGGACGAGCGGCTGGCGGGAAAGAAATTGCTGATCGTCCGCCCGTTGAATTTAGACGGGACGGAAGGAAGCGGTTACACAATCGCGGTTGATACGGTCGGCGCGGGCTTCCACGAGCGCGTGCTTGTTGTCGCCGGATCGAGCGCGCGTCTCGCGTCGGGGATGAAAGACACGCCGGTTGACGCGGCAATCATCGGCGTGATTGATACGGTTGACGTAATGAGCGAGTGAGATATGCAGCTTGCGCGCGTGATCGGAACGGTGGTGGCGACGGTGAAAAACGATTCGCTCGAAGGTCGTAAACTTCTTGTCGTGCAAACGCTCGATTGCGATTTGCAGGCGCA
>JACCYN010000366.1 GCA_013696465.1 Pyrinomonadaceae bacterium | reverse complement strand
TCCACACGTCTTCCGCCGCGAACCGATTCTTCTCACGCTTGTCGTCGGCGATGCCGTAGCCCGTCTCCTCAACAGCCATCCCTCCAAGCCGTGCCGCTTCACGCAGCGCCGCCTTCGCCATCGCTTCGCAAATCGCGTCAATCTTATTTTGATCGAAATGCACGAGCGCAACTTGCGCCCTGTGTGCCGCTTCGACCAGATCGCGCGCCTGCTGTACCGACACAAGGTCTTTATCAACCGACATGGACGAACCTCATGAGAATTTTTGATTTTAAATTTGCGATTTTTGATTGAAAGAATAAAGATTAGTGATTGTTCTTCAAATCGCAAATCAGCAATCTAAAATCATTTCGCTCTCTCCTTGTTGTTGTCGCGCTGTCCGGCGGGGAGCGAGCGTCCTGCCGCGTCGCCTTCGTTAAGTTGAGATTGACCGCCTTGCAGGGCGCGCTCGTCAGGGCTGTAGCGGTTCTGCCCGTTCTTCGGCAGCACGCGCTCAACTTCTCCGTGCGGTCGCGGAATGACGTGCACGCTGATTAACTCTCCGACGCGGCGGGCGGCCGCCGCTCCAGCATCCGTCGCGGCCTTGACCGCGCCGACATCGCCACGCACAAAGATCGTCACGTACCCCGCGCCGATATATTCCTTGCCGAGCAGTTGCACGTTGGCGGCCTTCACCATCGCGTCTGCCGCCTCCACCGCTCCGACGAATCCCTTCGTCTCAATCATTCCGAGTGCTTCGAGAGGCATCGGTCGTCTCCTTCATTAAATGTCTTGTTGTAGAAGTTAAAAACAGCTCGCATGAAATCCCAATTTGTAAACTGCAAACGTAGCACCCCGCCGCGCAAGAATCAAGGAACAAGGTTGTTTTTGAAAGCTAAACCGTTTGACACCTTTCCGAAGCGCACGTTATGATTTTTCCGGTTACTCTGGCAGTGGTGTAATAATCATCCCCCGTTCTTTATTTAATCGCTCGAAACAACGACGCGGAACGTGCTTGTTGAAGATTAACGCCACGTGAACACGAAAAACGCCGATCAAGTTTCGGACGCCACCCGCGCAGCAGCGGAAGGCGGCGCGCCGTCGTCTCAATCTCTCGGCCAGCAACTGCGCTCCGCACGCGAAGCGCGCGGCGTCTCACTGCGCGAAGTTTCCGACCAGACGCGCATCTCGATGCGCTACCTCGAAGCCATCGAAGCGGACGACTTCAAGCGTCTTCCCGGCGGCATTTTCAATCGCAGTTTCACGAAAGCTTACGCGCGCCAGATCGGGTTTAGCGAAACGGCAGCGATGGAAGCCTTCGCGCGCGCGACGAACGAACAAGGCGACAGGCCTGATGAACTACTGCCTTACCGTCCGCGCGTCTACGGCAATAACAACAATGATGCGCGCCCGAAGTGGCTGACGGCTCTGCTGACGCTCCTGATTCTCGCTATTCTCTCGCTCGGCGTCTACGCCGCGCTCCACTGGTATCAACGCAGAAACGCCGACCCCGCACAAGAGCAGGGAGCGCCCGCGACGGACAGCACAACTGCTCGGCAAGAACCGAATCAAAGCGCGCAGCCTGCGCCCGCAACCGACACGCTCTCCGTCCGGGTGCGCGCCGTGAATCAAAGCGTCTGGCTTCAAACGCAAGCTGACGACGCGAGAACGGAAGAGATTATTCTTAACCCCGGCGACGCCAAAGAGTTTGCCCCGCGAGAGCGTTTGCGTCTGAAATATGCGAAGAACTTGGCTGATAGTTTAGAGGTGACGATTAACGGGCGGGCGGTGAAAGTCCCCACCGAATCTCGCAACACAACCGCCGAGATGCTCATCACCAAAGATTACGAACAACCCGTGCAATGACGAAAGAAGTCAGGAGTCGGAAGTCGGGAGTCAGAATGTCGAAACACAATGCTTTTCATTCTGACTTCTGCCTCTGACTCCCTGTTTTTTACGGAGTTTTTATGCTTACGCCTGATGTGATCGAGGGTTTGACGTTCGACGATGTGTTGCTTGTGCCTGCGCGCTCCGATGTGTTGCCCGCCGAGACCGACACTTCAACTCAGTTCACACGCGGCATCAGTTTGCGCACCCCGCTCTGCTCCGCCGCGATGGACACCGTGACGGAAGCGGCGCTCGCCATCGCCATCGCGCAGGCGGGCGGCATCGGTGTCGTCCACCGCAATCTTCCCGTCGAACGCCAAGCCGAGGAAGTAGACAAAGTGAAGCGGAGCGAGTCGGGGATGATCGTTAACCCGGTGACGATTCGCCCCGACCGACCCGTTCGGGATGCGCTCGCCGTGATGCAGCGTTTCAAGATTAGCGGTGTGCCCGTCGTTGACGAAGGCGGTCATCTCGTCGGCATCATTACTAACCGCGATCTGCGCTTCGAGACGCGCTTCGAGATTCCCGTTTCCGAAGTGATGACGCCGCAGCCGTTGATCACCGTACCCGTCGGCACAACGCTTGAGCAGGCCAAAGCTGTGCTGCAAAAACACCGCATCGAAAAACTTCTCGTCGTAGATTCCGACAAACACCTCAAAGGTTTAATCACCGTCAAAGACATTCAGAAGGCGATCAAATATCCGCTCGCGGCGAAAGACGATCTTGGCAGGTTACGCTGCGCCGCCGCCATCGGCGTCACAGGAGACTATGAGGAGCGCGCCGACGAACTCGTTAAAGCGCGCGTTGATTGCATCGTTGTTGACACAGCGCACGGACATTCCGCGCGCGTCATTGACGCGGTGCGCAACATCAAACGCCGCCACCCCGACACGCAGTTGGCCGCCGGAAACGTCGCCACACAGGAAGCTACGCGCGAATTGATTGACGCCGGTGTTGACGCGATTAAGTGCGGAATTGGGCCCGGCTCGATATGCACCACGCGCGTCGTCACAGGAGCGGGCGTGCCGCAGATCACGGCGATACATAATTGTGCAACTGCTGCGCGCGGGTCGGGCGTACCTGTCATCGCCGACGGCGGCGTGAAGTTTTCCGGCGACGTGGCGAAGGCGATTGCGGCGGGCGCAGATGTTGTGATGATCGGATCGCTTTTCGCGGGCACGGAAGAAGCGCCGGGCGAGTTGATTCTCTTTCAAGGTCGCTCGTTCAAAACCTATCGCGGTATGGGATCAATCGGTGCGATGCGCGAAGGCTCGCGCGACCGCTACAGTCAGGAAGGCGCAGACACCGAAAATAAACTCGTGCCGGAAGGCATCGAAGGGCGCGTCCCTTACAAGGGCACGCTCGCCGACATGGTGACGCAACTCGTCGGCGGACTCCGCGCCGGGATGGGCTACACGGGCTGCCGCACGATCAAAGAATTTCAAGAGAACACGCGCTTCGTCCGCATCAGCGCGGCGGGCTTACGCGAGTCTCACGTTCACGATGTGATTATCACAAAAGAAGCTCCAAACTATCGCCTTGAATGAGCAAGCGGGCGCGGCGTAACGAGAAGCTTTTTGGTCGTTCTCATTCAACGCATAGTTCTACTCCGACGTTGTACCTCTTCTGTTAATGTGAGCACAGCCGGTGATGAAAGGTTGCGACGTGATGCCGAAGGTTGATGTTGTCGAAAGAATCGAAAATCTGCTTGGCTTTGTCGGCAAGCGCGTTGACGCTTTCTCGAAAAACAGTCTTCGCGTTGATATCGCAAGCGGTCTGGCGGCGGCTCTGTCTCTCAGCGCCATTTTCTCTTTACTACACCTGCTGATAAATTCACCGACCGAATACAACGTGCGACGGCAAGTCGGCTTCCTCTTGAGTCACGTTCTGTTGTGCGTCGCCTGCTACCTCGCGCCGGTGGCGATGCTTCACTTGACGCAGATGCGGCGTTTCGTTCCGAGTTGCGTCGTGATCGTAATCTTCGGTTCGATTCTGCTGATCTGCTCCGCCGTCGGTTATGATGCTGCATCCCGGTTGTTGCGTTCCGAGTTGCCGTTCGGCGAAGCGTTAGCGGAAAGATTGTGGGACGGCTTGGGCGCGCTTGTCGTGTTAAGCGTCTTGACGCTGCCGGTCACGTGCGTCGTGCATTATGCCGGGGCCATCGTGCGCACGATTGACAGGTGGCACAATGGCGAAGAGAAGCTGCCCAGCATTGTCGGGTGAGGCGTTTCAGCCGCTGATACTTTCCGTCTATGTTCAAAAAAGTTCTTGTGTTGTCCGCTTCGGCTGGAGCAGGTCACGTTCGCGCGGCGCAGGCGGTCGAACGCGCTTTCGTTGATTTAAATGCGGCGGAAGAGATTCGACACATTGACGCGCTGCAATACACGAACAAAGTCTTCCGCCATCTCTACTCGAAAGCTTACATCGAGATGGTCAACAAGACGCCGGAACTCTTGGGCTGGCTCTACGACGCGCTCGACACGCCGTGGAAGAACGAACGCCGCCGCCTCGCGCTCGACAAGTTGAACACGCGCCCGTTCGTCCGAATGCTGCGCGAACAAGAACCGGATTTTATCGTTTGCACGCATTTCCTTCCCGCCGAGATCGTTTCGTGGTTGCGCGCCAAGGAGCGCATCAACTCGCGGCAGGCAATCGTCGTCACTGACTTTGACGTGCATGCGATGTGGTTGTGTCATCACTACGAACACTATTTCGTCGCGCTCGACGAAACGCGCATCCATCTGGAGAAGCTCGGCATTCCGCCCGCGAAACTCACCGTCTCCGGCATCCCCATTGATCTCGTTTTCGCAGAGAGAAAAGACAAACGCGAGATGCGCCGGAAGCACAAGTTGGCGGAAGACAAATGGACGATCTTACTTTCAGCCGGAGGCTTCGGCGTCGGCCCCCTAGAGCACATCACGCAGGCTTTGCTCGACCTTAAGCATGAAGCGCAGGTGATCGTATTGTGCGGGCGCAATGCGGAATTGCGCGAGCGACTCAAAAATTTACATGACGTTTTCAACAGTGAACACGGCGTGACGATTAAGCCCATCGGCTATACAACGGAGATGGACGAATTGATGTCGGCGGCTGACATGCTGCTCGGCAAGCCGGGCGGGTTGACCACATCGGAAGCGTTGGCGAAAGAGTTGGCGCTCGTCGTCATCAATCCGATTCCCGGACAGGAGGAGCGCAACTCGGATCACCTGCTCGAAGAGGGAGCGGCGATCCGCTGCAATAATCTTCCCGCCTTGGCCTTCAAGATTGACAACTTACTCGACGACGAACCGCGTCTCGGTAGAATGCGCGACAACGTTCGTCGCCTCGCGCGCCCCGACGCCGCGCGCAGCCTTGTGCGCAAACTGCTCGCGCTTAACGAAGAAAGTTTTGATTCGACTCAGAACAGCGCGGAGAAAGTTTTATAGCCGTTTGCAAATGGATGCGACCTTCGACGAAATAAGCGTAGAGGCAACCGCAAGCGGATTGCCCGTTAGTTGAATAACATTAAAGCCGCCGGGCAGCGGACTTGTCCCTGCCCCTACAATCTTCCGTAAAGTGAAATGTTTTTCCGACACTTGTCCGAAGAAGAGCGAACGTTGATCGTTCAAGATCAACTTGAAAACAGTTAACGCTTGTCCGGCATCCGGTTTGCTCCTTTCAATCTTCAGAATATGAAGACCCGTACCGCCATCGTTATCACCAACCCGCACGCCGGTCGCGGCAAGGCTCACGCACGCCAAATGAGTGACTTTTGCCGCGCCCTTCGCGCGCGCGGCATAGGCGCGGAAATGGTGGAGACGGTTTGCGCGGGCGATGCCACGCAGATCGCGGCGCGAGCGGCGAAGGAAGGCGCGACCGACTTGGTTGTGGCGGGCGGCGACGGCACCGTAAACGAAGCGTTGCAGGGAATCGTCGGAAGCCATTTGCGTTTGTGTGTTGTACCGCGCGGCACGGCCAACGTGCTCGCGCGCGAACTCGCAGTTCCACACGATCTGGCGGCAACGGCTGAAATGATCCTACGCGGTCGCACGCGATTTATTCACGCCGGATGCGCGATCACGGAACGCACGAACGAGCGGCGCTACTTCCTTCTCATGGCTGGCATCGGGCTTGACGCTTCGATTGTGCGGGGCGTGCACCCGCGTCTCAAACGGCGCGTGGGCGAAGCCGCATTCTGGTATTCGGGCGTCGAGCATCTCGCGCGTTGGCAGCCTGCGCCGTTTAACGTCGAAGTTGCGGGTGAAACTTACACGGCGACGTTTGCCGCCATCGGCAAAGCACCGCGCTACGGCGGGAATCTCTCGATCACGCCGCGCGCTTGTCTCGACAAACCCGAATTCGAGATTTGCCTTGTCGGATCAAACAGCAAATACCGCTACCTACGATTGCTAACGCACGTCGTGCGCGCGGGACTCGCGGAAGACACACGAGGAGACGTGCGTTTCTTGCGCGCAACGTGCGCACGCGCCACAGGCGACGCGCCCGTGCAGGCCGACGGCGAAATGATCGGCACACTCCCCGCGCGTTTTGAAATCTCTCCGCACCGGGTGGAAGTCATCGTTCCTTAAGACAGTTTAATAGTACGTGGGTTGAATAACTGGACAAGACGTATACGTTTCTTCCCCACGCAATCTTGCATTCACTACCTGCGCCCGCCCTCCACACTAAGCCACGCTGCGCGCATCGCGCGTTGCTGCGGCGAAATGTTTTGAATTTCTTCGATGCGGTAGTTGAAGCGTTCGGGCGCGCCGAGCGTCAGCGCGGTTCGTACTGTGCGACGGTCGCGCTTGATGACAACAGGCACATGCGCATTTTGTTTGAAGCGATTGAGCACGTTGCGCCACGTTTGCAAAGTGACGGGCGTGTTGCCGATGGAGATGATCACGTCGCCCTCACTTAATCCGGCTTCTTCGGCGGGAGAATTGTTAGCGACAGTTAATATACGCGCATCTCTCGCTTCAGCATCGAGCATGATTCCGGCGGAGTAAGCTTCGGCGGCAGACGTGCGCGCGAGTCGCAGCCCGACGGCAGCGAGCGCCTCATCGTAAGACGGCGTCTCCACGCCGCGCACGTAACGCCGAAAGAAGTCGGTGAAATCTGCGCCCGCAACTTGCGAAGTTTTTCTGGCGAAATCCTCGTTCGTAAAGCCGCGCCCGCGCAAGTAATAACTCTCCTGCGCGCTGTTGAGATAAAATTCTTCATACATCCCGCGCATCACGTCGTCGAGCGAGCGCCTGCCATTGGTTTTGCCGCGTATGAGAAGGTCGAGAGTTAAAGCCAGCGTCTCGCCCTTCGTGTAGTAGTAACCGGGAACGGAAGTGTTGGCGAGGTTCGTGCGCTGCGCGTGCCTCGCGCCGTCGAGCAACGCAGCCGCAACTGACAAATCCTCCGCGCTCGTCAGACGACTTCCCGGCGAGGATTCAACCGCGCCGATATACGCGCCGAAAGTATTTAACAGTTGCGCTTCAGTCCAGATTCCCGCACGGCGTTGCATGAGGTGTCCGTAGTAATTCGTGAAGCCTTCGGCGATCCACAACCCGCGCGTGTTCACGGGTCTGGTGTAATCCCACGGCCCCAATCCGACGGGTCGGAGGCGTTTGACGTTCCAGACGTGGAAGAACTCGTGAGCGACCGTGCCGAGCACGCTTTCATACGTCTCTTGATCCGCGAGCGTGCCCGACTCGATGATGTTCGTCGAAGTGAGATGCTCCATGCCGTCGCCCGAACGGCTGTCCGCCGCGAAGTGAATGAGGAAAGTGTATGAATCAAACTCCGGCGCGCCCCACATTCTCATCTCCGCTTGCACGATTTTTTCGATGTCGCGCACGAGCGCGGCTCGCTTCCCTCCCTCCGCGCCGAATGAATGCATGACGACGCGGTATAATTTTCCGTCAACGCGAAATTCGTCCACCGTCCAATCCGGCGCAATCTCCGTCGGCGTGTCAATAAGGATGTCGTAGTTTGGAAACTGCCACTCGCGCTGACTGGCTTGCGTCGTGTAGCCGTTGACGGCGCGCCAGCCTGCGGGCGGATCGATCTTGAGCGTCACCGCATCGGGTTTGTGCCCGACGACATACATAAAAATGGACGCGCCGTTGAAATTTGCGTGTCGCGCATCGAGTTGCGAAAACGTGCCCGACAGATCGTCGCCGAAAACTTTGTAGCTCACCGAGAGATTACCCGATCCATTTGTTTCGACGCGCCACGTCTGATCGTCAATGCGTGTGCTCGGCGCGGGCAGCCCGCCGTGTATGCATTGCACGCGCGGCGGGCACGGGTCTTTTATGGCGCGAAATTCCTGCACGTTCTTCGCAAAATCAAAAACCGCGTAGCGACCCGGCGAGAAGCGCGGCATCTGAAAATCTATTGAAGAAACGGGCGCGCTCGTCTCAACATCAACGCGCACCTCGAAGAGATGCGAAGCGGGGCGCGGCATCGAAAGATTGTAAGTGATGCGGTAAGGGGCTGCTTGTTCTTGCGCTCTAACCGTCCACGCACACGTCGTGGCGATAAGGCACAACAGCGAAGCGCGCAGAACGCGGCAACTGATTCTTGAAATCATTGAATCTCCGGTAACGGAAAGAATCGAGAAGAATGTGAACTTCAAACTGCTGCGCAATTATCCGTTCCGCACGCGCGCGGTGTCAAAACTTTCTCGAAGAATGTTCGCCGTCGAAGCGCGGTTGACGCTCCAGCAAAGATTCGGCAAGCTAATCAAAAGATTAGAGTTCAAGATTTGAGTTTACCAAGCATTTTTTACTGACAAGCCCGTTATGAACGCAACTAAACGTCTTTACTACGACGACTCGCACCTGACGAACTTCCAAGCGCGCGTCCTCGCCGTTACTGAAATCAAAGATAAAGGATTCGCCGTCACGCTCGACGAAACGGCCTTTTACCCGATGGGCGGCGGGCAACCGAGCGACACGGGCACGCTTGAGTGTGCGAGCGGAACGGCGCGTGTCGTCGAGTGCGTTGACGCTGGCGAAGCGGGCGTGCAGCACGTTGTCGAAGGCGAACTTTTGCAAGCGGGCGAAGAGGTCACAGGGCGCATTGATTGGTCGCGCCGCTTCGAGCACATTCAGCAACACACGGCGCAACACATTCTCTCGCAAGCGTTCATCAAACTCTACGAAGCGGAAACGCACGGCTTTCGTATTATGAAACGCTGGTCGGAGATTGACGTGCGACTCGACAATCCGTCGGACGAACGCATCCGCGAGGCAATTGAGATGGCTAATAAAATCGTTTGGGAA
Source organism: Pyrinomonadaceae bacterium (assembly GCA_013696465.1). Classification (GTDB taxonomy): domain Bacteria; phylum Acidobacteriota; class Blastocatellia; order Pyrinomonadales; family Pyrinomonadaceae; genus JACCYN01. The sequence continues at coordinate 1,263 of JACCYN010000366.1, read as the reverse complement.
AATCGCCCCATCCGCGTCCGTCACGTAAGCGCGGAGGAAGCGGCGCATCTTCCTTTACGGAAAACTCCCACGCGCGAAGGCGAATTGCGCATCGTCGAGATCGAAGGCTACGACACAAACGCCTGCGGCGGCACGCACGCGCGCGCGACCGGGGAGATCGGCATGATCCTCGTGCGCTCGTGGGAGCGCGCCAAAGGCATGACGCGCATCGAATTCGTGGCTGGCGGGCGCGCGTTGAAAGATTATGAGGCGGCGAACGAAACGGCACGCCGCGTTGCCGCCCTCTTCAGCGTCGGGCGCGACGAGGTCGAGCAAGCGAGTTTGCGGTTAATCGAAGAAGGCAAGGAACTCGCGCGTCGCCTGCGCGCCCTCGAATCAACCTTCGCAGATTCGGAAGCCGAAACGCTGACGGGGCAAGCGATGCTCGGACGCGACGGTCTTCGCATCGTGGCGCGCACGTTCGACTATCGCGATCACGAGGGCTTAAAACAACTCGCGCACAAACTGATCCAGCGACCGCGCACCATCGCCCTCCTCGGCTCGACCGACGGCGACGACGCCGCGCGTCTCGTCTTCGCCCGATCCCCTGATGTTTCAGAGGACATGAATCTGCTTATGCGCGAAGCTTGCCAAAGCTTAGACGGGCGCGGCGGCGGTCGCCCCGACATGGCGCAAGGCGGCGGGCAAGCAGACTCCACAACATTAACTCACATCCTCGAACGCATCGCCGGGCGCTTTACGGCAAATTAATTTCCGCAAGCCGCCAAACTTGACACTGCTTCGCCCCATATCTATCATCTGTTTCACGCAAGTGGGGCAGTAGCTCAGTTTGGCAGAGCGCCGCGTTCGCAATGCGGAGGTCAGGAGTTCGACCCTCCTCTGCTCCACCAAATGATTCAACGATTTACAGCCAGCCGCAAGGTTGGCTGTTCTTCTTTTGTGACGCCGTTGTGACGTGAGTTCTGGACATCAAGCCTGACGGATTCGACCGCCGCCCGTTTGTTACGCTCAGTTGCACGTACATACCGCGCAGTCATCCGAATGTCGGAGTGCCCCATCAGCTGTGCAATGGTAAAAGCGTCGTAACCGGCTTCTCCGAGGCGTGTGCCAAAGGTCGCCCGTAGGTCATGCCACCTGAGCCCCTCGATGCCTGCTAACCGCATGGCCGTCCCGAACCCATGCTTGACCTCAGTCAGGTGTCCATCGGTTTTGGGACTCGTGAACACATAATCCTCGCCCGTTTTCCCCCGACAGAGTTCAAGC
>JACCYN010000362.1 GCA_013696465.1 Pyrinomonadaceae bacterium | reverse complement strand
TGCGGCAAGAAGCGGCGTATGCGGCGGGCGAGACGGAAAGCGCCCAAATTGTGCCTGATCTGATCAGCGCGCTCGAAACGGACAGAAGCGCGGGCGTGCGCGGGGCGGCGGCCGTGTCGTTGGGTTTGCTCGGCGATAAAAGAGCTGTGCCCCCGCTCTCCGGGGCGTTGAACCGAAGGAGTCGCGCGTCGGGTTTTCTTAATCGTTTGCGGCGGCGGGGAGCGGATGAAAATGAGTTTGTGCGCCGCAGTGCCGCGCGCTCCTTGGGGCAGATCGGCGGAACGGAATCTGTGGCGGAATTGATCACCGCGCTTTCAAACGAAGAAGCTGGCGACGACGTAAGACGCGAAGCGGCGCGCTCGCTCGGCTCAATCGGCGACCCGGCGGCTGTGCCCGCCCTTCGCGCCGCGCTCACCGCGCGCGATCCGTATCTCTCGCGCATCGCCTACGAAGCGTTGCGAAGACTTGCCCCCGACCTTGCAACGCGCCCCGCGTTGTGAAAAGTTAATACTCTCAGCGAAATGATATAAAAAAGAGAGACGGATCACCCGATCCGTCTCTCTTAATTTTTGGTATGTGATGTTTTTAACTTTCGAGTTTTTCGCCGCGTCCCTGTCCCCTACGCACGGCTTTAGCTTGCGGGAGTTCGAGCGCGACTCCGCCCGACTTCGTTCGCACCTCGTCTTCTTGTTCTTCCTCTATGGGTGCGTCGCCGATGAGCGCGCCGCCGGATCGTTTCGAGAAAATCAGTTTGCTCGTCTCTTCGCTTAAATCAACATAAACGAGATCGCCCAAGCCGACTTGCTCCGTCGCTACAAGGTTTGAGAGCGGGTAGACGAGGAAACGCTCGATGGCACGGCGCAGGTGACGCGCGCCGTATTTGAAATCAATGCCCTCTTGCAGAAGCATCTCTTTCGCCGTGTCCGAGCATTGAAACACAAACTTCGTTCCCGCCGAGCGCATCACGCGATCTTGGACGGAGGCGAGTTCGAGTTCGAGAATCTGCCGCAAGTGATGCTCTTTCAGACTTCTGAAGACAACCACTTTGTCAATGCGGTTCATAAACTCTGGCGAAAACTTCTTGCGCGCAGCTTCCACGGCCGTGCGGTAAATCTTTTGATCAACTTCCGAGTCGTTCGGATTCTTCGAGCCTTGCTTGGGAGCAAAGCCGATGCCGCCGGAGATGAGTTCGGACATCTCTCGCGCGCCGAGGTTGGAAGTTAAAATCACCATCGTGTTCGAGAAATCAACACGGCGGTTGTCTCCTAAAGTCAGCGTCGCTTTGTCGAGAATGCCCAAGAGCAACTGCCACAAGGCGTCCGATGCCTTTTCGATTTCGTCGAAGAGGACGAGGGAAATCTTCGTGTCCTCGGTGTAAAAACGTTCGAGGTTCTCTTGCGTGAGCAGCGGACTTGTCTCGCGGTGACCCAAGTATCCGGGGGGCGAGCCGATCAGCTTCGCAATCTCGTGGCTGTGTTGAAATTCCGCGCAGTCAATCTTGATCACGGCGTTCGGGTCGCCGAAGAGAACTTCGGCCGCCGCTTCAACGACGCGCGTCTTACCCGAACCGGTCGGGCCTAAAAAGAGCATTGTGCCGACGGGACGGTTCGGCGGATTCATCCCGGCGAGGAAAATCTGGTAAAGGCCGCTCATGCGCCGAACGGCGCGCTCCTGCCCGACGATGCGCGCCGCCAACTTCTCCTCAAACTCTTGCGCGCGCGGACTCTTCTGATCCGGATCGAGAAACACTGTCTCCGCCCCATTCTTCTGTTGTTCCATTTCTATTATTGCAAGCATCTTGGTTTCTCCTTGCCGGAAGCGACGCAGATGATGCCCTGAGTTTTCTCGAAGGCTTCGGAGTATTGCCGCCGCTCGTGCGATTCCGGCCACCTCGACGGCCTGATCGCTCCACCCTACATGCAAGGAACGCGCCGTCAATTCATTTGATGCAACGATTGAAGCGCGCGTTTGTTTTAAGCGGGCGCCGTACCATCAATCGCCCGCCGCCACAAGCGCAATATAAACGATACTCGATTTTGAACGACACTAAATATTCCAAGAAAAGATTATCATAGAATCACCGCCCGGACTGCCGACTTAATTTCCGGTGACAAATTTCGGCAGAGAACGACTGACACTTAATGTTGGAGCGACGAGGACGAATAGGGAAGCGAAACTTCTTCGGACGCACCTAAACGTCAAGCCGTCTCACCAAATCGTTGAAGCGGAGGCGTTACTTAAGACGTGATGGCAACGTGGTTAGAAGAGGCGCGCAAGGGTTGCTCGCGCGCCGACGAACTTTCACCGCAGCGAATCAATCGTAGTACTCAAGTCCGAGATGCGTGATCAAATCTTCGCCGCGCAAATAGCGAAGCGTGTTTTTGAGTTTCATGAGTTGAATGAAAAGATCATGTTCGGGGTAAAGTTTGGGCGCGGTCATCGGCGACTTAAAGTAGAAGGAAAGCCATTCCTGCACGCCGCGCATCCCGGCGCGTTGCGCGAGGTCGAGGAAGAGGGCGAGGTCGAGCACGAGGGGCGCGGCTAAGATCGAGTCGCGGCAGAGAAAATCAATTTTGATTTGCATCGGGTAGCCAAGCCAGCCGAAGATGTCAATGTTATCCCAACCCTCTTTGTTGTCGCCGCGCGGCGGATAATAATTGATGCGGACAACGTGCGAGAAATCTTTGTAAAGTTCCGGGTAAACATCCGGCTGCAAAATGTATTCGAGCACCGAAAGCTTCGATTCCTCTTTCGTCTTAAACGATTCCGGGTCGTCTAAAACTTCGCCGTCGCGGTTGCCAAGGATATTCGTCGAATACCAACCGTGCAGTCCGAGCAAGCGCGATTTAAGTCCGGGCGCGAGGATCGTTTTCATCATCGTCTGACCCGTCTTGAAATCTTTGCCGCAAACGGGGGCGTTCATTTCTTCGGCCAAATCCCTTAAGGCCGGGATGTCAACCGTTAGATTCGGCGCGCCGTTGGCAAAGGGAATGCCGCTCTTGAGCGCGGCGTAAGCGTAGATCATCGAGGGCGCAATTGATCTATGATTCTCGCCGAGAGCCTTCTCGAACGATTCGAGGTTGCGGTGAACGGCGTGCTGCTTCATGAAAATCTCGGTCGAAGCCGCCCAGATCATCACAAGCCGCGAACACTTGTTGCGCTTCTTAAAGTCGGCGATCTCTTCGATGAGTTGTTCAGCCAACTCCATCTTGTTCCGACCCTTTTTGACGTTCGTGCCGCTCAGACGCTTCACGTAGTGGTTGTCGAAGACGGCGCTCATCGGCTTCAATTTCTGTAGGGGGGCGCGAAGCTGCGCGAGCAGCTCCTTTTCCAATACCCCGGCGTGGAGCGCGGCGTCGTAAGCGGATTCGGGGAAGATGTCCCACGCGCCGAAGACGAGATCGTTCAAGTCGGCGAGCGGCACGAACTCTTTAATCTTCGGCACGTTGTTGTCCGTGCGCTTGCCGAGTCGGATTGTGCCCATCTGCGTGAGGCTGCCGATGGGCGCGGCCAAATTTTTCTTGATCGCTTCCACTCCCGCCACAAACGTCGTGCTCACCGCGCCCAGCCCGACGAGCAACACGCCGAGTTTCCCTTTCGCCGGAGCGATCTGAGTTTTCTCTTCAATAGCCATCCCTTTTTCCTTCCACGCAAGTTTTATTGAAAAGAGATCGTACTTAATAAACAGGAAATGAGTCTCATCATTTCTTGCGCAGTTTCGGCGGTGGCTTGCGCTTTAGATGTTTCGACGAATTACGAACGGGCGTTTCCGCGTCCGACAAGGGCTTGACGAAACCCGCGCGGCGTGAAGCCAGTCGCCTGCCGGAAGGCTTTCGTGAAATGACTCGAACTGCCGTAGCCGACTCGCTGGCTGATGTCGGTGACGGAGAGATCGGTTTCGGCAAGCAAAGTTTGAGCGCGCGTTTGGCGCAAGTGGGCGAGGTAGGCGTGCGGCGATGCGCCCGTTAATTTCTTAAACAATCTGGCGAAGTGGAACGGCGAGAGATAAGCGGCCGCGGCGATCTCTTCGAGCGGCAGTTCGCAGTCAAGGTGCGTGTGCATCAACTCGACGGCACGGCGGATGCGGCGGTCAACTAACCCGACGCGCGACAGTTCAAGCTCGTCGCTTCGGCGGAAGTTTGCGTAGCGACGCAAAATGTGAACAAGCGTTTGCGCAACGAGGGCTTTCGTTACCACTTCCTGCCCGGCTTCGGCTTCGATGAGTTCGGCTTTAAGGTCTGAAGCCAGACGCGCGAGCTTCTCATCACGCTCGATTCTCTTTGTGTGAAAAAAGATCAAGGCTTCTGAACGGATAAGACGAACTTCAATTGACGTATCGAGCACGAACGAAGGGGCGAGAGCGAGGACAAGGTATTCGACATCTTTGCCCGCCGCAGTCGCCGCTTCGTGCGGAGCCAATAGCAGTGCGCTGCGGTTATTTAATTCGTAATTCTCATTTTCAATCGAACAATCGAATTTCCCGCCAAGCACAAACAACGCTTTGTAATCATTCTGGCTTTCGCTCGTCCACTGCGCCCGCGCGCGCGCTTGTCTGTAAAGAAGGGTGAACTGCCCCGTGAGGAGAATTCGCTCCGTGTGTCTTGCAGAAGTTTTCATGCCTCGCTCGCAGTCAACAAACGTCTCATCACGCCTCGAACGCCATCATGCCGCGCAAAAATCCTTGAGACGCTTGCGCATCAAGGCCGGATCGTTTGTGATCAAAGCGTGGATGCCGAGCGCAGCGGCGCGTTTGATCCATCCGGGCGCGTCAACCGTCCAGATCACGACACCCAAATTTCGTTCGTGCGCCGCTGCAACGATGCGTTTGCCGACGAGCGTGTGATGCAAAGAGATTTCATCTGCGCCGCAGGCGACGGCTTCTTCGATTATCGCTCGCGCGGAAGGAGCGGGACTCGAAAGTTTTCGTTCAAAGAGCGCGGCAGTTTTAATCTCCGGGGCAAGACGTTTTACTTCCGCAATTGCGTCAAGCGCAAAGGATTCCACCACCACGTCGTTGACGAAATTAGACGCTCGAATGGCGCTTATAACTTCCTCTACGAGCTTTAGCGCATCTTTTTTGTCCGCCTTCATCTCAACGTAAAGCGCGCGCTTCGTTTTGTCGAAAAATCGAAAAACATCTTCAAGGGTCGGGATAGTTTCCTCTTCGTATTCGTCACGCCTTCTCGACGGGTAACGGAGGTTAAACCATTTGCCGACATTGATCTTACATAATTCGTCTGAGCTGAGTTCGCCCACTTTAGCGTTCATCATTCCGGTGCGGCGCAAATCCCGGTCGTGAATAACGACAGGAATTCCGTCTTGAGACAAGCTGACATCAAATTCGATTCCGTCCGCCCCGTCGCGCAAAGCTTGTTTGAATGCCGCGAGCGTATTCTCAGGCGCGACCGCCGAAGCCCCGCGATGTCCGATGATAAGAGGAAGAGACATATGAAGAAGAGAGAGGCAGAAGTCAGGAGTCAGAATGAAAAGCAGGTTCGCCTTTTCTCTCTATTCCGTCTTCTGTCTCCTGACTTCCTTTCCGTTTAGCGTTCACGCTTTGCTTCGGTACGTTCTGTAGTCAATTTCGGCGAAGATGTTGTCGCGGCTTTCGATCTCGGCGAGACGCGCTTCGTCAATTGTCCCGCTTTCGATCATCTCGGCAAGAAGATGAAAGCGGCGGATGTGCGAGCGGAAGCGGCGCGTGGCGTATTCAACTGTCGTGCCTTGATAAATTTGAAACGCCCAGTCGCTTGATTCGGCAAGCAGCAGTTCGCGCGCCGCTTGATTGAGTGCGCGCTGCGTTAAATCGTCGGGCGGCGCGGGGAAGCGGTCGGCAAGTTCGGTCATCTGCGATTCGGCGGCGTGTTGGTGCGGATACATCCATGCGTTCGCTTCGTTGAGCCAAACTTTGAAATAACCTTCCGCGCCCCACGAAGACTCGGAAGGTTGCTGCGTTTGAATGGGAGCATTCAAGTCGAGATAATCGCCGGGCGCGATGGATTGAATTGTTTCTCGCTCGGCGTGAAGGTTGCGGAAAAAGAAATCAAGGAACTGCACGCCTTCATACCACCAATGCCCGAAGAGTTCGGCGTCGTAAGGCGAAACGACGAGCGGAGCGCGTCCGTTAAACTCGCCCTTCAAACTTCTCGCTTGATTGATGCGTTCGCCGACGAAGTGCGCGGCGTCAGTCGCAGCGCGGCGGCGTGCGGCTTCCGGGTCGTAAGGTTGCTTGTCTTTTTGGTTCACGTCGCGCCCCGTGATGCGGTGGTATTTCAAACCGAGATGTCGCCGTTGCTTGTCCGCGTGAAGATGCGGCAGAAGGTAATCAAGCGGCGCGTCCCAGCCGATGTCGCGGTAGAATTCGCGGTAGTCAGGGTGTCCGGGATAACCGACGACCGAACTCCACACCTGCTGACTCGTCTCCATGTCGCGCGCAAAAACTGCGACGCCGTTCGGACATCGCACGGGCGCGTGGGCGCCGTAGCGCGGTCGCGGATCGCCGTAAAGAATGGCGTGCGTGTCGGCGATAAAATACTCAATGCCGTATTCGGCGAGCAACGCTTCGACGCCCGGCTCATACGCGCATTCCGGCAGCCAGATGCCGCGCGGACGGCGACCGAAATGCTTGCGGTAATTATTAACCGCGATCTCGATTTGCGCACGGCGCGCTTCCGCAGTGGAGATGAGCGGCAGAAAACCGTGTGTTGCGCCGCAGGTGATGATCTCAAGCGTGCCCGCCGTTTGTAACTCATTGAAGCCGCGCAGAATGTTTCGATTGTAGCGAGTGTTCCAGAGCGTCCACGCAGCCCCTAAGCTTTCGCGGTAAG
>JACCYN010000360.1 GCA_013696465.1 Pyrinomonadaceae bacterium | reverse complement strand
GATCGCGCGGGCGCGGGAGATCGATCTCCACGACCTCCTGGATCGTGGCAGGCCGCTGGCTCATCACGAGCACGCGGTCGGCGAGCTGCACCGCTTCCTCGATGTCATGAGTCACAAACAGGATCGTTTTCTTCTCGCTCTGCCAGATGCGTACCAGATCGGCGCGCATCTTCAGTCGCGTGATGAAGTCGAGCGCGCCGAACGGCTCGTCCATGTAGATGATGTCGGGATTCGCTGCGAGCGCGCGGGCGATCTCCACCCGCTGCCGCATCCCGCCTGAAAGCTCGCGCGGATAGGCCGCTTCGAAGCCGGCGAGGCCGACCATCGCAACGTAATGCGCAACGATCTTTTCGCGCTCGCCATGGCTGTGAACGCGCACGCCAAACCCGATGTTGTCGCGCACGTTGAGCCACGGAAACACGCCGTTTTCCTGGAAAACGAAAATGCGGCGCGGATCGGGGCCGTGCACCGGCTCTCCTTCCACGAGCACTTCGCCGGAGGTCGCCGAAAGGAATCCGCCCACGATGTTGAGCAGCGTCGATTTGCCGCACCCGCTCGGACCGACGAGGCAGACGAACTCGCCTTTCGCGACTTCGGCGGAGATGCGCTCGAGGACGGGGATTTCTTCGCCGAGGCGTTTACCGGGAAAGATAACCGAGATCTGGCGGAGGATGATGGCAGGCGAAGCGGATTGGGGAGAACGTCCAATGTCCAACGTCCAACGCTCAACGTTCAATGAAGAAGCGCCCTCAGAATTGGAGCGTTGAACGTTGGACGTTCTCTTCTTCCTCTTACCCTCATCGCCGCGCGTAGCCCCATCGCACCTCATCAAATTTCTCCAGCTGCCGCACCAGCACATCGAGCACGAGGCCGATCAATCCGATCATCACCATCCCCGCAACCACCAGGTCGTAGCGTTTCCCCGCATTCCGCGCGTCGATGATCAGGTAACCAAGCCCGCTATTCACCGCGATCATCTCCGCCGCCACGACCACGAGCCAAGCCACGCCGAGCGCGATCCGGATTCCCGTGATGATCTGCGGCAAGCTGGCGCGCAGGATGACCTGGCGAAAGAGTTCCCCGCGGCTGAGGCCGAAGTTTTGCGCCGCGCGCAGATAGACCGGCTGCATGTTCTGCACCGCGGCAATCGAAGAGACCGTGATCGGGAAAACGCTCGCGAGGAAGATGAGGAAGATCGGCGCGGCATCCGTCACTCCGAACCAGAGAATGGCCACCGGGATCCAGGCGATGGGCGAGATCGGGCGGAAAACCTGGATCATCGGATTGAAGGCTTGAAAGCCGCGCGCATACCAGCCAAGGAGCAAACCGGCGGGAACGCCGAGCAGGACCGCGAGGGCGAATCCCCAGCTCACGCGGAAGAGCGAAGCGACGACATATTTTAAGAGCAGCCCCTGTCGGGCGAGCTCGATGATTCCGCGCGCGACTTCGAGCGGTGTCGGGAACAAATCGCTGCCAGACAAGCGCACCGCGACGTGCCAGGCGACGAGAAAGAGCATGCCAACGGTCACCGGCAGCGCCCAACCCAGCCACTTCCGCTCCGTCGCGCGACGACCGCGTTGTAACCGGCCGGGCGTGCGAACGGACGAAGCCGCCACCGTCGGGTGCTCGATGACGTCGCTCATCGATTGACCCCGGCGTAGACATGCGGCTGCACCGCGTTGTCCTCTGGCGCAAAGGAGTCGTCGACGTAATCCTCGAAGTGGGCCGTGCCCTTGAGAATGCCGGCTTCCTTCGCGAGCATCTCGATCTCCTCGAAGTTCGCGCGCAGCGGTTTCAGCTTGCTGTAGATCACACGATCGGGCGGTTTCGAGAGCACGAACTCCAGCAGCCTCGGATGCTGGTTGTAGTAGAACTTGCTTACGAACTGCGCAGCATCCATGCGGTTCGCCATGCTCGTGTCGAGCCACTTTCCGCTTTTCGCGATCCCATCCACGAGGGCCTGCACTTCGGCGCGGCGGTTCCTGATCACGTCCTCGTGCACGGCGAGCACGCATGAAATGAATCCCGGCCACACTTCCTTCACGCGGTAAAGGGCCCGCCCGTAGCCATCCATCTCCGTCTGTCCCGGGAAGGGCTCGCCGGAGGTGATCGCATCGACGGAGCGCGAATAAAGCGCCGCCGGCATATCGGGCGGCGGCATCTCGACGAGGTGCACATCGCTGAAACTCATGCCCGCTTTCTTGAGCTCGCGATAAAAGATCAGGCGATGGTTTGCGTAGCGTCCGGGCACCGCGATCGTTTTTCCCTTCAAATCTTCCGTGCGGTAGATGCCGGAATCCTTGTGCACCATCACGTCGCCGCCTTCGCGATGGCCGAGATAGACAATCTTGATCGGCACGCCTTGTTCGCGCAGCGCGATCGCCATTGGCGCGAGGATGAACGTCGCCGGGGTATAGCCGGAGAGATACGCCTCCTTCAGCTCGGGCCAGCCATGGAAGCGCACTGGATCGAACATGCTCGCGCCAGTCGTTTGTTTGTCGATGAAATCGGTCACCGGGCAGGTGAGATGGCAGGTGACGGGCAGAAAACCGAGGCGAAATGGCGCGCGCGCCTCGCCCATTCGACCCTTCTCGAACCAGCGCAAATTCAGCCACCCGTGCAGAATG
>JACCYN010000345.1 GCA_013696465.1 Pyrinomonadaceae bacterium | reverse complement strand
GAAGTCGGCACGGAAGGCAAGTTGGGCGGGCAAGCGGACGTGCGCGGAGTGGCGGGGACGTGGAAGGATTTAACCGACAATGTGAATTTCATGGCTGGTAATTTGACAGGCCAAGTACGCAACATCGCCGAAGTGACGACGGCCGTAGCGAACGGCGATCTGTCGAAGAAGATCACGGTTGATGTTAAAGGCGAGTTGTTGGAGTTGAAGAATACGGTCAACACGATGGTTGACCAACTTAACGCCTTTGCGTCGGAAGTGACGAGGGTCGCAAGAGAAGTCGGCACGGAAGGCAAGTTGGGCGGGCAAGCGGACGTGCGCGGAGTGGCGGGGACGTGGAAGGATTTAACCGACAATGTGAATTTCATGGCTGGTAATTTGACGAGCCAAGTGCGCGGCATTGCGACGGTCGTCACGGCTGTTGCGAACGGCGATCTGAACCGGAAACTGACGGTTGAGGCGAAGGGCGAGGTCGCCGAACTCGCCGACACGATCAACTCGATGACCGACACGCTGGCGACGTTTGCCGATCAGGTGACGACGGTCGCACGCGAAGTCGGCGTAGAAGGCAAACTCGGCGGTCAGGCGAACGTGCCGGGCGCGTCGGGCACGTGGAGGGATTTGACGGATAACGTCAACGGACTTGCGGCGAACTTGACGACGCAGGTGCGCGCCATCGCCGAAGTCTCAACGGCCGTCACGAAAGGCGACCTCTCGCGCACCATCGCCGTTGAAACGCAGGGCGAACTCGCGGCGCTCAAAGACAACATCAACGAGATGATCGGGAACTTACGCGATACGACGCAGAAGAACACCGAGCAGGATTGGTTAAAAACGAATCTTGCGCGCTTCACGCGGATGCTGCAAGGGCAGCGCGATCTCACCACGGTCGCGCAGATGATCCTCTCCGATCTCGCGCCGCTCGTCGAAGCGCAGCAGGGCGTTTTCTACGTTAACGCTTCGTCGAACGGTCAGCCGTTGATGAAACTCCTAAGCGGCTACGCTTACAACGAGCGCAAGAATCTCGCCAACGAATTCCGTCCGGGCGAAGGTCTCGTCGGACAATCGGTTTTGGAGAAGCAAAGAATTCTCCTGAGCAATGTTCCGAGCGATTACATCCAGATCAGTTCGGGACTCGGCGAAGCCACGCCGCGCAACATCGTCGTGCTGCCCGTGCTCTTTGAGGGCGAAGTGAGAGCCGTCATCGAACTCGCATCCTTCAACCGCTTCAGCGAAGCGCACATCACTTTCCTCGATCAGTTGACGGAGTCAATCGGAATTGTCTTAAACACGATTGAAGCCAACTCGCGCACGGAAGATTTACTACAGCAATCACAGTCGCTCGCTTCGGAATTGCAGAGTCAGCAGGACGAGTTGAGGAAGACGAACGAACGCCTTGAGCAGCAAGCTGAATCTCTGCGCGAATCCGAAGAGCTGCTGAAGAGCCAGCAGGAAGAGTTGCAGCAGACGAACGAGGAGTTGCAGGAGAAGGCGACGTTGCTGGCGAAGCAGAAATCGGAAGTCGAAGCGAAGAACCGCGAGGTCGAAGAATCGCGGTGGGCGATGGAAGAGAAAGCGGAGCAGTTGGCTTTAACTTCCAAATACAAATCCGAGTTTCTCGCCAACATGTCGCACGAACTTCGCACGCCCTTAAACAGCATGTTGATTCTCTCGCGGCAACTTGCGGAGAACAACGATGACAACTTGACAGGGAAGCAAGTTCAATTCGCGCAAACGATTCATTCTTCCGGCGCTGATCTTCTGTCGCTCATCAACGACATCCTCGATCTCTCGAAGATCGAATCAGGCATGATGGCGATTGACGTAGGCGAAGTGAAATTCGATGATGTCGTCGGGCAACTTGATCGCAGCTTTCATCAAGTCGCGCAAGACAAAGGGCTTGAGTTCAAAGTTGAACAAGCTTCCGATCTTCCTTCCTCGATTCAGACGGATGAAAAGCGTCTGCAGCAGATTCTCAAAAATTTGCTTTCAAACGCGATCAAGTTTACCGAAAAGGGGGGCGTCACGCTGCAAGTCGGTGTCGCCGATAAATCCATAAGGTTCGCGCAGGAAGATTTGAATCGCGCCGGAGAGGTCGTTGCCTTCTCGGTGATTGACACCGGCATCGGCATTGCGACCGAGAAGCAGAAGATCATCTTCGAGGCCTTCCAGCAGGCGGACGGCACGACGAGCCGCAAGTTCGGCGGCACAGGGCTTGGACTTTCGATCAGCCGCGAGATCGCGCGACTCCTCGGCGGCGAGATTCGCGTCGTCAGTCAACCCGGCGAAGGCAGCGCCTTTACGCTCTACGTGCCGCGCACCCACCGCGCGCCCGCTCCCGCAAGCGGCGGCGGCGCGACGCAAACTGTAATAGGGAGCAACGTCGCAAACTTCGGCGGGAACGGCGGCGGCAGATTCGCCACACGCAACAGCAGTTCGTCTGGCGGCGGGGGCAACGGCGCGTCTCCTTCAGCCTTCGAGTCTATCGAAGCGAGTGAAGTAATCGAAGTCAATGATGATCGCAACACGATCCAGCCGGGCGAGCGGGTGCTGCTGATCGTCGAAGACGACGTTAATTTCGCGCACATTCTTTTAGACCTCGCGCACGAAAAAGGCTTCAAGGGTCTTGTCGCCACGCGCGGCGACTCTGCGCTCGCGCTCGCGCGCAAGTACAAGCCCGACGCCGTGACGCTCGATCTTAAGTTGCCGGATCGTGATGGCTGGACGGTGCTCGACCGCTTGAAGCACGACGCGGAGACGAGCCACATCCCCGTCCACATCATCTCTTCGGAAGAAGAACAACGTCCGCGCGCGATCAAGATGGGCGCGATCACGCAACTGCAAAAGCCCGTTGCGCGCGAAGAGTTGGCGAGCGCTTTCGATCAGATCGCGGCCTTCGTCCAGCGCGGCGCGAAGCGTCTGCTGGTCGTGGAAGACGACGACGTACAGCGCATGAGCATCGTGGAACTCATCGGCAACGGCGACGTGAAAACCACTCCCGTCGCCACCGGCGAAGAGGCGCTCGCCGCGCTTCAGAATGAGCAGTTCGATTGCATGGTGCTCGATCTGAAACTGCCGGATATGACCGGCTACGAGTTGATCGAGAAAATTCAAAACGAACTCGGCCAACGCGATCTTCCAATCATCGTCTACACGGGCAAGGAACTGACGGAGAAGGAAGAAACGCAACTGCGCAGAGTGGCGGATGCGATCATCGTCAAAGAGGTCAGCTCGCCCGAACGCTTGTTGGCAGAAACGGCGCTCTTCCTGCACCGCGTCGAGGCAAATCTGCCGGAGCCAAAGCGTCGGATGTTAGAGCAGATGCACCGCCGCGACCCCGTCCTCGCGGGCAAGAAAGTCCTTGTCGTAGATGACGACGTGCGCAACATCTTCGCGCTCACCTCCGCCTTGGAGAGTCAGAACATGGAAGTCGTCCACGCGGAGAACGGACAGGAAGCGATTGAGGTGTTGCAGCGCACGCCGGGAATTCAGACCGTCTTGATGGACATCATGATGCCCGGCATGGACGGCTACGAGACGACGGCTGCAATCAGGCAGATGCCGCAATTCAAATCGCTTCCGATCATCGCGCTGACGGCCAAGGCGATGAAGGCCGACCGCGACCGTTGCATCGAGGCGGGAGCTTCGGATTACATCTCGAAGCCTTTGGACATTGATCAACTGCTCTCTTTGCTTCGCGTATGGCTCTATCGGCAGGAGGATGCGAGTGTCTGAGAAAGGGCTTCAAGTTGCCGACGAGGGACTTGAAGACATCGAAATCGCGTTGCTCTTGGATGGGGTTTATCGCTACTACGGGGCGGACTTCCGGGAGTACGCCCCGGCTTCGCTGAGGCGTCGCGTCCGCGAAGCGGTGCAGCGCGAAGGAGTCGAGAGCGTCTCGGCTCTGCAGGCGAAACTGCTTCACGACACAAGTTGTCTGGAGCGTTTCCTCGCCTTGCTTTCCATTAACGTCACGTCAATGTTTCGTGACCCGGCCTTCTACCTCGCCTTTCGCACGAAGGTCGTCCCGCTTCTCAGGACGTACCCGTTCGTGCGCCTCTGGCACGCGGGGTGTTCAACGGGCGAAGAAGTTTATTCGATGGCCATTCTGCTCCACGAAGAAGGCCTCTACCCGCGCTGCCGCGTCTACGCGACCGACATGAACCCGGTGGTCTTAAGGCGCGCACGCGAGGGAATCTTCCCGCTCGCTTCGATGCAGGAATACACCGTCAACTACATGCGCGCGGGCGGCAAACGTTTTTTCTCCGATTACTACACGGCGCAATACGATCACGTGATCTTCAATCCAGCGCTCAAAGCCAATCTGCTGTTCTCGGAACACAACCTCGTGACGGACGGTTCGTTCAACGAGTTTCACGTTGTCCTGTGTCGCAACGTGATGATCTATTTCAATAAAACGCTACAGAAGCGCGTCCACAATTTGATTTACGAAAGCCTCGTGATGTTCGGCGTCTTCGGCGTGGGCAACAAAGAGTCGCTGCGCTTTACGCCGCGCGAAAAGAATTATGATGTGTTGGACGCCGGGAACCGGCTGTACCGGAAGGTGAGGTAGCGATGAACAAACTCGTCGTCGTCGGCACGTCAACGGGCGGTCTCAACGCTTTGCAAATGTTGCTGCCCGCGCTGCAGCAAGAATTTTCGTGCGCCGTCGTCGTCGTGCAGCATCGCGGCAAAGAGCCGGGCAGCCAACTGCGCGACTTCTTGCAGCGGTCTAGTCCATTGCCCGTGAAAGAGCCGGAAGACAAGGAGCCGATCCTCGGAGGGCAAGTTTATCTTGCGCCGCGCGATTATCACCTTCTCGTCGAGCGGGGCAACTTCGCGCTCTCGACGGAAGCGCCCGTCTATTTCGCCCGCCCTTCGATTGACGTGTTGTTTGAATCGGCGGCGGACGCTTACGGGGAAACGGTTGTCGGCGTGATCCTGACGGGCGCCAACGGCGACGGGGCGCGCGGGTTGGCGAAAATCAAAAGTGCGGGCGGCACTGCAATTGTCCAAGAACCCGCGAGCGCGCAAGCCTCGGCGATGCCGGAAGCGGCCATTGCCGCCACGAACATTGATCGGATTCTGCCGCTCAAAGAGATCGGAATTTTCTTAAGCGACGTTTGTCACCAGAGGCCGCGAGGTGAATTGAAATGAATGATTGCGAATCACAAAAGATCAACATCCTAATGGTTGATGACAACGAGAGCAATCTTCTTGCGCTCGAAGCGATACTTCAAGCGCCGGAGCGCAATCTCGTCAAAGCCTCTTCCGGCACAGAGGCTTTGCGCTACCTGCTCGATTGTGACGTGGCCGTGATTCTGCTCGACGTTTATATGCCGGGCATTGACGGATTAGAGACGGCCGCGCTGATCCGCGGGCGCGAAAAGTCGCGCTCGATTCCGATCATCTTTTTGACGGCCGAACACGCGGGCGGCGCTCACCTCTCGAAAGGCTACGCGCTCGGCGCGGTTGATTACATCTTGAAGCCCGTCGAGCCGGAGATTTTAACGTCTAAGGTGGCGGTCTTTGTCGAACTCTTTAAGAAGACGGAGGAAATCAAACGTCAGGCCGACCTGCTTCATGAGAAGAACATCGAGTTGGAGAACGCCAACCTTCAGCGGTTGTCGGCGCTCGTCGAACTCGGTCAACAGTTGGCGGCGGAGCGCGAGCCGGAGGAGTTGCTGCAAAAGTTTTGCCACGCGGCGCGCGACATCGTGGGCGCGCGATACGGGGCCATCGGCATGGTGGACGAAAGCGGAAAAGGGCTGCGCTCGTTTTTAACGAGCGGGTTCGACGTTCAGACGGCTGAAAGAATTGGCGTTCCGCGAATCGGCGAAAACATCTTTAGCGCGCTGCTCGCCGAACGTCGTCCGTTGCGTTTGTGCGGCGAGGACGCGCGTCTGCGAGAGATGGATTCCGCGTCGAAAGAGTTTTCCGTTAGCTCATGTCTCGGCGCGCACATCCACACATCAGCGGGGGAAAACGGTTGGCTGTATCTCGCTGACAAACTCGACGCCGATGAATTTAACGAAGCCGATGAACGCTTGACGGTAACGCTGACCTCGCAAGTTGCCGTGGCTTACGAAAACGCGCGTCTCTACACGGAAGCGCAACGTCACGCGGCCGAACTTCAGCAGGAGGTGGCCGAGCGCAAGCAGGCGGAGGAAGAGCGCGCCCGCCTGCTTGTGCGCGAGCAGGCGGCACGCGCCGAAGCCGAAACCGCCAATCGCACGAAAGACGAATTCTTAGCGACGCTTTCGCACGAACTACGCACGCCCCTAACTTCGATCCTCGGCTGGGTTCACCTGCTCCGCTCCGGCACTCTTCCTGCCGCGTCTTCGACGAGCGCGCTTGAGACGATTGAGCGCAACGCCAAAGCGCAGTCCCAACTCATTGACGATCTGCTCGACGTTTCGCGCATCATCACGGGCAAACTCCGCATTGACGCTCACCCGGTCGAGATCAAATCGGTGATCGAAGCGGCCGTTGATTCCGTGCGCCCGGCGGCGACAAGCAAAAACATTCAGCTCGACATGAAACTCGACGAGGGTGCGGGAACCGTGCTTGGCGATCCGAACCGTCTGCAACAGGTGGCTTGGAATCTTTTCTCCAACGCCGTTAAGTTTACGCCTGACGGCGGTCGCGTCGAGGTGCGTCTGAGCCGCAACGGTTCTTATGTCTGCGTCGAAGTTGAAGACACGGGGCAGGGCATCGGGGCGGATTTCCTGCCGCACGTCTTCGACCGTTTCCGCCAAGCCGACGGCACAACGACGAGAACGCACGGCGGACTCGGACTCGGATTAGCTATTGTGCGTCATCTCGTGCAGTTACACGGCGGAGCGATTCGCGCCGACAGCGAAGGCGAAAATAAAGGCGCAACCTTCACCGTCACGTTTCCCCGCGCCGACGCGGAAGAAGCCGACCTCACGCGAAGCGACGCCGACGCGCGGGGAAACGGCGAGCCTTCGCTTGATTGCGCGGCGACGCTTACTGACTTGCGCGTGCTTGTGGTTGACGACGAAACGGACACGCGCGATCTGATCAAGGTGATCCTCGCAGGGTGCGGCGCGGAAGTGAAAACGTGCGGCACGGCCGCCGAGGCGCTCAAAACCTTCCAAGAGTGGAAGCCTGACGTGCTTGTGAGCGACATCGGGATGCCGGATGAGGACGGCTACTCGCTCATCAAAAAGTTGCGCGCGCTTGAGCGGGGAGACGAAGCGAGTCTTCCGGCGGTGGCACTCACGGCTTACGCTGGAGCGGAAGACCGCGCCCGCGCGCTCGCCTCCGGTTTCCAGAGACACATGGCGAAACCTCTTGAGCCGCGCGAACTCATCCACGTCGTCGCGCATCTCGCCGAGCGCGAAGCGCAAGTTTAATTCTCTGCGTGCTCTTAATAACTCGTGCGGAAATCCGTCGTCCTCATTTTTGCGATCCTGCTTTGCGTCTACAGCGCGTCGGTGCTGGCGCTCTACGTCGTGTCGAAACGGCGTGTGCCGGAGTTTACGAGCAGTTACAGCCAACTCAACAAGAACTGCGTAAGAACGGTTGTCGAAGAAGACGCGGGGCGCGCCGCTTCGCAGACGTGCGACGGGCTTGGCGATTACCGCTTACGAAAATCTTTCGGCGCGGTGGACACGAAGGTGAAGATTGTTGCTAAGGACGAAAGTTTTACTGTGCCGCTTGAGAAGACGGGCGGCTGCTTGCAGGCTTACGGTGAGAGAATCGAATGGCGTCTCGCTGATCGCAAACTCTTCGCTGTGATCGTGAAAGTTACTTGCTACAAAACCGAACCGCCCGCCGACGGTTACAGCTATTATGCAGACGAAAACCGCAAGGGAGAGTTTCTGATTGTGCGCGGGCTAAAAGGCTATGAAAGAATTAACCACGAGGTAGACGCGAAGGGCGCGGCGAATCCCGAAGAAGCAGCGCGAAGGCTCGCCGATCAAAGTTACGACAAAGCGAATTCGCATGACTGAAACCAAAGCGCATCCGAACGTCTAAATTGAACTGCGCCGGGCGAGCTTTACCGCGAATATTTAAGCGCCGCCACAGCTTCAAAGATGAATAGAAAAAGCACAAAGAAGGATTGAAGCGGAGGGGTGGCACGTAACCAACCCAGTGTAAACATTGCAAAGGCAAACACGAGTCCTATCACGTTTGCGCCGTGGCAAAGAATGCGAACGAAGCGTTCTCCGCCCGCATCCTTCATTAAGATAAAATTAAAAAAGCTGATGAAGATTATCATCAGCCCGCCACCGGCAAACCAGAGCGCGTCTTGTGCGAATCGCTTAAAGAAGATTGGCGTCATAGACACATGAATAATCCCCAAAGCGAGAATTAAGAATGTGCTGACTTTATATAGCGTCTTCATTTCGGTTTTAACATTACGGATCGGATACCATCAGAATTCTTCAACGCTGCCAGTAGTTTTTGATTTTCTGTGAGAGCATCGGGAACGGCACATACTCGGCGGGGCGTCCGGCGTTGCGCAGTTCGCTCACCATACGCATCGCGCCGTCGGCGTTGCGCGTGTGAACGACGACCGTGGAAGACGGCTGCATCTGCGGGTTGGCGGCGAGCCACACGGCGACCGCAAAGCCAGTGCGTTCGTCGTCGTTAGATTCGGCGTGGTAGTGTTCCGGCAGAAGGTCGTGATCGAGGAAAACCGCGTCGTAGAAGTTTGCGCCTAAAAGTTCGATGGCTTCGTGTGCGGTTTCGGCGATGTCGAGGTAGTCGCCAGTGAAACGCTCCGTAAACCAACGGTGACGGCGCGTGTCGTCGTCAAGGAGGAAGACACGAATCGGAGCGCGCGTCGCCGCGATGTTGCCAAGCCCCAATTTCGTTAATACCCTGCCGAACATATTCATGGAAATTTATCTGTCTAGTTTCGCCTTGATAGCTTTAGAGTGATGCAAACGACGTTTCACCTTTTTCGCAAGGAATATACCATGCCCGCCTTTGAAGCGAAGAGCGCAGCGTATTTATCCTTCGCCCTTACTTTGCAAAGACGAGCGAATCTCGCTAAGTTACCGAGAAGGTTTTTTACCGTTCGAGCGCGCGGGAGTTTAATTAAATGAGATGTCCTTACTGCGATAGACCGCTCCACATGCTCGGTATGAAATGCCGGGCATGTCGGCGTTACGTACTGAGTTGGGCGCACATTTTCGTCTTCAGCGTGCTGGCGATTGCCGCGCTCCTGCTTGTGATCAAATTGATCGAACGCATTAACCCTTGAGCGATAGAAATGAATTTTTAATCGGGAAGCATCCCCGTCTCCGGCTGGAAAGTTGAACGAATTTCCCACGTTTTTTCCTTCTCAAAACTCAACCTTGCAATCTACGTTTCGAGTGCTATAATCCGCCGCGCGATTGAAGTGAAGCAGCAAACTTGATGCGAGGGCGCGCGCCGCGCGGATCGCTTCGTGATAGTGCTTTTCCTGCTTAACAGTTCTCCAAAAGTTTGATTCCTAGTTTGAGCGTCGCGCAAGCGCGAACGATGTCCAAGGATAGCGCTAAAATTCAACCGCTCTTCGCCGTGCCCGACCCGCAGCCGGAGAGGGAAGCCGCGCCCGCCTCAACAGCAGCATCACCACCATCGTCACATCGAACGGGAGCGCCGGAGCCGACTCTCTGTCCACACTGCTTCGACACCGGGATGGAGGTCGTCGCGGGCAAGGGCGCGCGCCGCTGCCGCTGCCGCGTGCAGAAGACGCAAGCCATGCTGCTCGAAGCGGCACGCATTCCGCGCCGTTACGATCATTGTTCGCTGCAAAATTTCTACAACGTCAAAGGCAATCAAACGATCTGGCGCGCATTCGGTGAAACACAAACTTTAGTGCGCGAATTTCCATCTGTCGAGCGCGGGCTAATTTTTATGGGGCCGGTCGGCGTCGGCAAGACGCATTTATCCGTTGCCCTTTTGCGCGGATTGATTGAGAAAGGCGCGGGAGGTCTGTTCTACGAGTTCGGTTCGCTCCTCAAAGAGATTCAAAACTCCTATAACCCGATTTCGCAAACGTCGGAGCTGAAAGTGCTCGCGCCCGTATTTGACGCGGAAGTGTTGGTGCTCGACGAACTCGGCGCGAGTAAGCCGACGGATTGGGTGAGAGATACGATGATGCAGATCATCAACACGCGCTACAACGACCGCAAGCTCACCGTCTTCACCACAAATTACTCGGACTTACGCCGCGCCCCGCAGGAAGAGACGCTCGAAGACAGAATCGGCGTGCGCCTGCGCTCTCGCCTCTACGAGATGTGCAAGACCGTCCTCCTCGACGGCGAAGATTACCGGAAGAGATACGAAAAACAAGCCTGAAGTGAAAATAAATTATGTGAATCGAAACGGCCGACCTCTGAAAATGAGAGTCGGCTATTTTTACGAGCGACTGAATGGTTCGTTAAATTTCCAACCGCCATATATAATGCGCTGTTTACTCGCCTGACAAATTTATTTGCCTTCACGCAACGGAAACGTAGATGCCAAAGCGAACTGACATCAGCAAAATTCTCATCATCGGCTCCGGCCCCATCGTCATCGGGCAGGCAGCCGAGTTTGATTATTCGGGTACGCAAGCCTGCAAAGCCCTGCGCGCGGAAGGCTACGAGGTCGTGCTAGTTAACTCTAACCCGGCGACGATCATGACCGACCCCGAAACGGCCGACCGCACGTACATCGAACCGCTCACCCTTGAAATCCTGCGCCAGATCATCGAACGCGAACGCCCGCAAGCTTTGCTTCCAACCGTCGGCGGGCAGACGGCGCTCAACTTAGCCGTCGCGCTGGCAGACGCAGGCGTGCTTAATGAATTTAATGTTGAGATGATCGGCGCGAAGCGCGAGGCGGTGAAGGTGGCGGAAGATCGCCGTCTATTTAAGGAAGCAATGGACGAAGCAGGACTTCCGATGCCACGCGGCGGCTTTGCCAGAAGTTGGGCGGACGCCGAACGGATCGTCGAAGAGACGGAGTATCCGGCGATCATTCGTCCGTCGTTCACGCTCGGCGGCACGGGCGGCGGTACGGCCTACAACCCGGAAGAGTTTGAAGAGATCGTGCGCGCCGGACTCAGTGCTTCGCCCGTGCATGAAGTTTTGATCGAGGAATCCATCTTAGGTTGGAAAGAGTTTGAGTTGGAAGTGATGCGCGACCTCAAAGATAACGTGGTCGTGATCTGTTCGATTGAAAATTTTGATCCGATGGGCGTGCACACGGGCGATTCCATCACGGTCGCCCCGACGCAGACGCTGACTGATGTTGAGTATCAAGTCTTGCGCGATATGGCGCAGCGCGTGATTCGCAAAGTCGGTGTCGAGACGGGCGGCTCAAACATTCAGTTCGCCGTGAATCCTCAAAACGGCGAGGTTCGGATCATCGAGATGAACCCGCGCGTGTCGCGTTCGTCCGCGCTGGCGTCGAAGGCGACAGGCTTCCCGATTGCGAAGATCGCCGCGAAACTCGCCGTCGGCTACACGCTCGATGAAATTCCAAACGACATCACAAAGAAAACTCCGGCTTCTTTCGAGCCAACGATTGATTACGTCGTGGCGAAGATTCCGAAGTGGTCGTTTGAAAAGTTCCGCGAGGCGGAAGACGTGCTCGGCACGCAGATGAAATCCGTCGGCGAAGTGATGGCCATCGGGCGCACGTTTAAGGAAGCGTTGTTTAAAGGTTTGCGGTCGCTTGAAGCCGTGAAGCCGTTGAGATTGGCGAACGTTTCAAATGACGAACTGCAACGCAAACTCGCCCGCCCCAATTCGCAACGATTCTCTTACATCACCTACGCACTGCAACACGA
>JACCYN010000298.1 GCA_013696465.1 Pyrinomonadaceae bacterium | reverse complement strand
CGCACCACGACCTTGTGCTCAAAGGCATGTGGGGCGTGGTCAACGGTGGCGGAACGGCCGCGCGCATCAAGATGTCTGGCTTCGACATCGCCGGGAAGACGGGCACGGCGCAGGTCGCCGAACTCGGCAAAGACGTGGGCGAGAACAAGGATCACGCATGGTTCGTCAGCTTCGCGCCCGCCGAGAAACCTGAGATCGCCATGATCGCGCTTATCGAAAACGTCGGCTTCGGCGGCATTTACGCCGCGCCCGCCTCGCGCGCCATCTACGACGCTTACTACCGCAAGACGCGCCAGCAAGAACCGCCCGACGCGGCGCAGCAGGTCGCAAGAAGGTAAAGTATGAAGTAAGAATGCGGAACGATGAATTAGAATAAATTGATTTCAGTTCATCGTTCCGCGTTCATCCCTCCTCGTTCCATTTTATGGTTGCCCTTCTCGAAAAACGTCGCTTCCGCGATTTTGATTGGATACTTGCGCTGCTCGCCATCGCCATCGTCGCCTTCGGCACATGGCAGATTCACAACGCGCAGCCGGGCGCGGGCTACTGGCAGAAGCAACTCGTCGGACTCGGCATCGCGCTCGTGGCGATGCTCGTCGTGTCGTTTACAGATTACCGCAAGCTTGTTGATTTCGCGCCCGCGTTCTATGCCTTCGGTCTCTTCCTGCTGATCATCGTCCTTATACCCGGCATCGGCATGAGGATCAACGGGGCGCAGAGCTGGATCAAACTGCCGGGCATCGGGCAGTTTCAACCGTCGGAGTTTGTGAAAATCCCGACCGTGCTGATGCTTGCGCGCTACTTCGGCCGTTTGCGCGGGCACACGCTCTCGTTAAAGGATATGGGCGTCGGCGGACTCATTCTCGCCGTGCCCATCGCGCTTCTTCTGCTTGAGCCGGACGCGGGGCAGGCGATCACTTATTTGCCCCTCTTGGCCGTCGTGCTGTTTCTGTCTTCAATCAGAATGTGGATCGTCATCGCCGCGCTGGTGTTGAGCACGGTGGCCGTGCCCGCCGCTTACGTCATCGGCGTGCAGACGGGGAAGATCAAAAACTACCAGCAGCAACGCATCAACGTCATCCTCGACCCGGAGAACGCCGACAAGCGCGGCTTTGGCTATCACACTTGGCAATCAATCCTGACGGTTGGCAAAGGCGGACTGACGGGCACGGCGGGCGGAGGTTCGACCGAATTTTCGCAAAGCCGCCTGAAGTTTCTGCCCGAACCGCACACCGATTTCATCTTCGCGGTGACGGCGGAGACGACCGGCTTCGTCGGCTCGATCCTGCTGCTCATCGCTTACGCCGTCTTGCTTATCAAACTGATCATGGGAGCAAGGCGCGCGCCTGACCGCACGGGGATGCTCGTGATCATGGCGATTGTCGGCGGTCTCGGCTTTCAGATTTTCATCAACGTCGGGATGGCGCTGGGGATGCTGCCCGTGATCGGCGTGCCGCTCCCCTTAATGAGCGCGGGCGTATCAAGCGTGCTGGCGACCTTTATCGCCATCGGCTTTGCGATCAGCGTGCAGTTGCGGCGGTTCGTGAATTAAAGCGAGTAAAGATAAAAGCTGTTCAAGGTCGGGCGGTTTAGTGATAAAGGCTTCTCTTTTGCGTTTTGCTCGGCTATACTGCTCGGCGTTCGTCCTGCCTGTGCCGGACTTGGTTTCCGGCGCGACGTAAGTTTTGAGCGCTCGAAGTTTATTTTTACCTTAAGCGCCGAATCGCGGGGCGAAACACAAATTTTCATTGGTCGTAACATTTCTTGCAAACGTCTCAACAGGTTTTGAGCCTCTCTGCACACGAGCGCCCCGCTTTTCAAAAGCGTGAAGGTGGCGCGGGAGAGAAACGGCGAATTGTATGATGCGCTTTCACGGAAGCGATTGTCCTTACATTCACGCCGGATGTTTACCGAGGAGATTTCATTTGAACAGGTTGTGCCTCTCTTTCACCTAGAAGAAGTGTAGCTTGCTCCTGACGCTTTCAACTCGCTCATCCTATCCGTCGCTCGTTTCTGCACAGTTTCAAAACCCGTCAAGTATTTGCCTTACCTTTAATCGTTCAGACAGTGTCGCCGCCGCGAAAGCAGAACTTTATCGAGGCGATGCCTGACACATTCAGGAGAAGAGTTTTCAATCCATGTCTAAAGAGATGATCGTCAGCCTCAACGGGCGCGAAAAGAAGATCGCCATAATCGAAAACGGGCAGGTAACGGAGTTTTACATTGAACGCGGAGAAGAGGAGCAGGGCATCGTCGGCAACATCTATAAGGGTCGCGTGATGCGCGTGCTGCCCGGAATGCAATCCGCCTTCGTCAATATCGGGCTTGAACGCGATGCGTTTCTCTACGTCTCCGATTTCTTCGACGAAGAAGAAGAATTTGAACGCATCGTAATTGATAAAACCAAGTTCACTGCGCCCGTCGAACAAATTCGTCCCGACCGCCCGCAGGCGGCCGAGACGCGAACCCAACCGCCACGCGCCGCAACCGCTCGCCGCCGAAGCGAAGTTGAAGAAGATGAACCCGCCTTAACTGAAGCCGCGCTTGCGCAAGCTTTCAGCGAACCTGCTGCTGTCGCTTCCGAACTCGTTTCTTCAAGCGAAGACGCGAACCTTTCAACGGCAACGGGCGACCGCACACTCGAAGCGGAAGGAGAGCAACGCGGCAGAGGAAGAGAGCGCGGCGGCAGACGGCGGCGGCGCGACGGCGGACGCGGGGCAGAAGACGAAACGCGACAAGGAAGCGAAACGCTTCCAGAGGCGGCGCGCCCGTCGGCACAGCAGCCGCACGCGACCACGCTTTTCACCGAAGACATTGCAACGCCGTTTGTTGGAAACGGAAATTCATTTCAGCGCGTTGTTGATGAAGAGTTGGCCGCGGAAGAAGGCGGAATGTTCAAAGACGCGCGGCTGCAAGAGCGACTCTCTGATCAAATCCACGCCATCGAATTCGACATTGAAGCGGTTGACCGTCTTCCGGTCGGCGCGTTGCTTTCGTCGGCGGGCGAGGGGAACGATTCGCGTTTTGAAAGAATCGCCGACGACGATGCGAGCGAAGAGACGAGGCAAAGAACCCTGCCCGCAACTCCCGTGCAAACTTCGCTTGGCGCTCAAGCGGCAGACGCTTTCGCCTTTGAAGATAGAAGCGTAACTTCGCCGACGCAGGGTCAATACACATTTGAGCGCGTGAGCGACGACGCCGCGCTTGAGTCGCAAGCACCTGCGGGGCAAGCGGCAGCTTCAACCGCCGGGGAAGAAAAGCGGGGTGGTGGCCGCCGTCAATCAACGAAAAAAGCTAAAGACACGGCTACAGAAGTTGAAGCGACCCCTAATGCGAACACAAAGGCGAGGGGCAAAGTTGTTGCGAATGAGATTTCTGACACGCAGGCTTCGGGGAAGAGACGCCCGGCTCGTTCGTCCACATCCAAAAGCGCAACGAAGAAAGCTTCCGAAGCGGGACGCAAAACAGGAACAGCAACACGCACCCGACGCGGCGCGGCGCAAGCGTCAACAAATTCTATTGACGAGGCAAGCTCGAACGCCTCAAACAAGGGCGAACTTCTCGCAGACGCAGATGCGAAGGTAAGCAAAAGAAGTTCGCGTGGCGAGTTTGCGCAACGCCGTCGCCGCCGTCGTCGTCCTGCTGGCGGTCACACAATCCAAAATGAAAACGGCGCGGCCGAAGAAAACGGCGCGGCCACTGACGGGGCAACAGTCGCGCTTGACTCTGAGACGGACGAAATCGCAATCGCAAGCGTGAGCATCGCCGCCGAACCCGAACGTGAAGTTGAGGCGGAGCAGACTCCGCCGCTTCCCGCGCCCGTCGAGGTTGCGGGTAACGGTCGCCCCGCGCGCGGCGGCAACGGTCACAATCGCTCGTCGGGCGGCGGCGGAGGACGTGGCGGGCGCGAGCGAACCCCGCCGCCGATGATCACCGATCTGCTGCGCGAAGGGCAGGAGATTCTCGTCCAGATTGCGAAAGAGCCGATTGCCGCCAAAGGCGCGCGTATCACTTCGCACATCGCGCTACCGGGTCGCTTTCTCGTCTACATGCCGACGATTGAGCACGTCGGCGTATCGCGCAAAATCGAATCCGAATCGGAGCGTGTGCGCCTGCGTCGTTTGATTAAAGCCATTCGTGAAGAGGAAGACGTGCCTTCCGGCGGCTTCATCGTGCGCACTGCGGGGACGGGGATCACGGATGAGGATTTGCGTGAAGACGCGCGCTACCTCGTTCGCACGTGGCGCGACATCCGGCGCGAAGCCGAGCGCACAAAGCCCGCGACGCTTGTTCACCGCGATCTCGATCTCGTGCAGCGCATCTTGCGCGATCAACTCTCTGACGATTTCACCGCGATCCGCGTTGATTCCGAAAACGAGTATCTACAGGTCGTCGAATTCATCAACCGCATTCAACCGCGCTTGGTCAGCCGCGTCAAACTCTACACGCGCGACGAACCGATCCTCGAAGCTTACGGCGTGCAAGCGGAAATTGACAAAGCCATTAAGCCGCGCGTGTGGTTGCGCTCCGGCGGTTATCTTGTGATCAATCAAACCGAGGCGCTCGTCTCGGTTGATGTCAACACGGGCAAGTTTGTCGGGCGCGGCGGAAGCCGTCTTGAAGACACGATCACAAAGACAAACATGGAAGCCGTCGAAGAGATCGCGCGGCAGATTCGTTTGCGCGACTTAGGCGGCATCATCGTGCTCGACCTCATTGACATGGAGGAGCGGCGCAATCGTCATCGCGTGATGCAGGCTTTACAAGAAGCTTTAGAACAAGACAAGTCGCCGACGAAAGTTTTGTCGTTTAACGACTTTGGACTCGTGATCATGACGCGCAAGCGCGTGAAGCAATCTTTGGAGCGCACGCTCTGCGCGCCGTGTCCGTACTGTCAGGGCGCGGGGCTGGTTAAATCCGCGCAAACAGTTTGCTACGAGATTCTCGAAGAAGCGCGACGGCTGGCGCGTGGGATGGACGGCGAACATCCGCAACAGGCGACGCTCCGGGCACACGCGGAGATCGCCCGCGCCCTGCGCTCGACCGAGCGCGATGTGCTGAATGAGATCGAAGCTTACCTTGGAGCGGTGGACGTGACGAGCGAGGGACACCTTCACCAAGAGCAGTTCGATTTCGCTTTCGTGTGAACGTCAGTAGCATAGTATGTGCAGAAGCAAACGAGCCGTCGAGATTCAATCCACGACGGCTCGTTTGCTTCATACTTCCAAATTAGGAACTTAAGTTGGGCGATGGAAGATTCGCCAGATGAAGTATGATCCACCGCATATCAATAGAACGAGCAAAATCAGGTAAGCTGTTCTTAGTATGCCGAAACCTTCTTCAGCATAGATGCTGCTGCCAATTCTGATACTGAAGCCAAGAGTTCCTATTAGCAAATAGAACAGAGCCAAGACGTAAATGACAGTGGCAACAAGGGCGATGATCAAGTTCATTTCACAACCCTTGGTGTTCAGCGCTCAGTCCATCGCCGCCGCGTAGTTTACGGAAACCTTTTCGTCCGTCTCTTCCGTCCGGACGTAGGTGAGCCAATTGCCGGGCGCGGGGCGTGTGCCCGCCGTGATCTCGAAGAACCTTTGCTGGATGCGTTCGGTGATTTTCCCGCGCCGCCCGTCGCCAATGGTAATGCGATCAACCGTGCGGATCGGCGTCACCTCGGCGGCCGTTCCCGTGAAGAATAGTTCGTCAGATACATAAAGCGCGGCGCGTTGAATGCCTTGTTCGACGACGGGGATTTCGAGTTCACGGCAAATCTCAATCACGCTGTCGCGCGTGATGCCGGGCAAGATAGAAGATGAGAGCGGCGGCGTCATAACTTTGCCGTCGTGCACGAGAAAGATGTTCTCGCCCGAACCCTCCGAAACAAACCCGCGATCATCTAAAGCGATGCCTTCAGCGAAGCCGTTGACTAAAGCTTCCATCTTAATCAACTGCGAGTTCATGTAGTTTGCGCCGGACTTCGCCATCACGGGCATTGAGTTCGGCGACAGGCGATTCCACGACGAGACGCACACATCAATGCCGTGCTCAATCGCTTCTTCGCCGAGATACTTGCCCCAGTCCCACGCGCCGATGTAGCACTCCAGCGGATTCGGGAACGGGTTGACGCCGAACGTGCCGAAGCCGCGAAAGATGATGGGTCGCAAATAACATTGTTCGAGTTCGCTGCGGCGGACGAGATCAACCGAAGCGGCGCAAAGCTCGTCCAAAGTCCAATCGTGATCCATGCGGTAGATTTTCGCCGAGTTGAGTAGTCGCCGCATGTGCTCGCGTAGGCGGAAGACAGCCGGGCCACGCGCAGTTTTGTAACAACGGATGCCCTCGAAGACGCTTGAGCCGTAGTGAAGGACGTGCGCCATGACATGCACGCGCGCCTCGTCCCACTTGATAAACTCGCCGTTGTGCCACACTTCGGCGGCGATACGCGGCGTTTTTACGTCCTTCGGTGCATCTTTTGAAAACATTGGTTTCTCCTTAGCGAAATCAACTTTACACCAACAGCGATCCGCCCCGACACTAATTTCTTTGAGCGAACTGAAAATGAGTTCATCGCCCGCGCGAATTTACCGTATCGGGATAAGTCACAATAACGTAAATAAGGATCGCTTGGCAAGACTTCGGCTTGCCTAACTCCGGTGCGGCGACTTACCATGCGGTGAAGTTCGCCGTACCTTTATATAAAGTTCGATTACCGCCATTAATTTCATAAATGACAGTGTGGGGACGATCAAAATGGAGCGCGCAACTCTTTTTGAAAACGCTGCTCGCCTTTTCCTGCTTCGTTGCTTCGTCCGCGCTCACGGGTTGTCGTATGACTGAAAACACGAACGCACCTTCCTCTTCCAATTCGATCACTGAAAACACTCAACCAGCAGCTGACACGCACAATCGCTTGATCACGATTGACATGCACGCCGACACCGCGCAGCGCCTTCTGGACGAAAACATTGACTTAAACCTGCGCCTTCCGAACGGGCACTTGGACGTTGTGAGAATGCGCGAAGGAAAACTCGACGCGCAGTTTTTCGCCGTCTGGGTTGAGCCGCAATTCTACGGCGCGAATGGTGTGCGCGCCGTCGAACGCGCCGACAAGCAGATCGCCGCCGTCCGCGCGCTCGCCGAACGCCACCCGGAAACGTGGACGCTCGCAACTTCCGCCGAAGATGTTCGCCGCGCCGCACGTGAAGGAAAACTCGCTGCTCTGATCGGCCTCGAAGGCGGCTACGCGATTGATGAGAAATTAGAATCAATCGAAAAGTATTATCGCGCGGGCGTGCGCTACATTTCGCCGACGTGGAGCGTAAGCCTTAGTTGGGCCGGATCGAGCGGCGACGCAGTGGGGCAAACGCGCGGCCTAAACGATTTCGGTCGCTCAATCATCCGCGAGATGAATCGGCTCGGCATTATCGTTGATGTGTCGCACGTTTCGGACAAAACTTTCCGGGACATCATCGAGACTTCCACGAAGCCTGTGATCGCTACGCATTCCGGCGCGCGCGCGATCACAAACCACCCGCGCAATTTAGACGACGACCAACTGCGCGCCCTCGCGCGCACGGGAGGCGTGGCCTGCATCGTCTTCTATCCCGCATTTATCGAACCCGGTTGGGATGCGAAAAAACTCCAAGTTGATCGCGAGATCGCTTCTCTCGTTGACGCGGCTTCGGCCAACACGCCGGGCAATCCGTCGCAAAAGCGCATGGCGCGCGACCGCGTTCGTGAACAGGAATACGCCCGCCGTCTGCCCAGCGTCTCGGTTGCCCGCGTCGCCGATCACATTGAGCACGTTGTGCGCGTTGCGGGAATTGATGCGGTCGGTTTGGGATCAGACTTCGACGGCATCCAAGCCGTCCCCCGCGATCTCGCATCCGTCGCAGACTTTCCGAACCTCGCGGCGGAACTCCGGCGGCGTGGTTATTCCGAAACAGACATCGCCAAGATTTTCGGCGGCAACATGCTGCGCGTGATGGAGGCGACGGGGAGGAATTGATAACTTCCTTCGTTGATTCGATACGAATAAATTTTATGGAACGGCGCGGCGATGAGCGAATCTAAAAATCTTGTTCCCCGCATCGGCTTTCACGCGCCGGTTGCGGGCGGCTTGCATAAAGCTTTACTGAAATCGCGCGAGATGAATGCGGACGCGGTGCAAATCTTTTCGCGTAACCCGCGCGGGTGGACGGCGCGCCCGCTGGTGAATGAAGAAGTTGAATTGTTTCGATCAACTCGCGCGGAAACGAAAATCTCTCCGGTCGTCGTCCACTGCAACTACCTCGTCAATCTCGCCGCCGCCGACGGAGCTATACGCGAAAAATCAGTCAAGGGGTTTCGTGAAGAAATCGAACGCGGAATAATTTTGGAGGCGGATTATCTCGTCGTGCATCCCGGCAGCGCAAAAGGATCATGTGAGGCGGACGGCGTGCGGACGTGCGCGGAGAGTTTGAAAGCGGCGTGTGCCGATCTCGATCTCAATTCCTTGCGCATTCTGATCGAGAATACGGCGGGGCAGGGCGAGTGCATCGGTTATCGCTTTGAGCACTTGCGTGACATCATCATGGCGTGTTCAGAATTGAACTTGGGTGTGTGCTTCGACACCGCGCACGCCTTCGCCGCCGGATACGATCTGCGCGACGATGACGGCTACGTTGCGACGCTCGAAGCTTTGGAGCGCAATGTTAAGTTAACGAACATCCCCATCATCCACTTCAACGATTCAAAGGCTGCCTACAATTCGCGCGTTGATCGCCACTGGCACATCGGAGCGGGCGAGATCGGGCAGGAAGCGATGCGCCGGATCGCACGCGCGCGGGAGTTTGCGCACGCCGCCTTTCTGCTCGAAACGCCGCAGGATGAGACGGGCGATGATGCGCGCAATCTTGCGACGTTGCGATCCTTTATAACGATGTGAAAGATTGACGGGGTGTGAGCAGTTAGACATTGCGGTTCGGCTTGCGATAAAATAATTACTTGAACGAAAAGAACTTGCTTGTTATGACTCATCTACGCCTGCCAGCCGCCCTCTACCTTACGTCGCCGCTCGGCAACGGCGCGCGTTGATGCGCGATCCTGATTGTTGAAGCGGCGGTAAATCATCCGACTAAATAGCGATCAGTTTAATGAATTACGCTCAAGGCAACGTGCGGCTTTGGCGCGTGCGTGATGTGAAAGTGTAAACTCTTTCGGCGAAAAATCTTTCGGGGGACATGATGGACGAAAAATATTATCCAGAGAAGATCGAAGAGAAGTGGCAGCGGTTTTGGGAAGAGTCAGGTGCGTTTGAAGTGGAAGCTGATTCTGGGCGCGAGAAGTTTTATTGCCTTGAGATGTTGCCGTATCCGTCCGGCTTTCTGCACATGGGGCACGTGCGCAATTACTCAATCGGTGACGCGCTCGCGTGGTACAAACGCCTGCGTGGGTTCAACGTCCTGCACCCGATTGGCTGGGACTCCTTCGGGCAACCAGCGGAGCAGGCGGCGATCAAACGCGGCGTGAACCCGCGCGAATGGACGGAAGAGAACATCACACACATGCGCGAGCAGCTCAAACGCCTCGGCATCAGTTACGATTGGCGCAGGGAGACGGCGGCGCACCGCCCAGATTATTACAAATGGGATCAGTGGTTCTTCCTCAAGATGTATGAGCGTGGGCTGGTGTATCGTCGGCTGTCTCCGGTCAACTGGTGTCCGAACGAGAACACGGTGTTGTCGAACGAGCAATCTTCAGGCGGCGTGTGCTGGCGTTGCGGCGCGAAGGTGGAGAAGAAAGATTTAGAACAATGGTTTGTGCGCACGACACAGTATGCCGAAGAGTTGGTTGCAGACATGGCCGAACTCGAAGAAGGTTGGCCGGAGCGCGTGCTGACGATGCAGCGCAACTGGATCGCGCGCAGCACAGGTGCGTTTGTGGATTTCCCCGTTAAGGATTCGACCGAGAAGATTCGCGTGTTTACGACGCGCGTTGACACGATCTACGGCGCGAACGCCATTGTGCTCGCGCCGGAACATCCGTTGCTGGCAAAACTCCTTGAAGGCTCGACGCTGGGGGCGGACATCGCACGGTTCGCCGACCGTGTGCGCGAACGTCGCGCGAACGTGAAGCCTGACGAAGAAGTTGAAAAGGAAGGCATGAACACAGGTCTCTTTGCGACAAATCCTTTTAACGATGAGCAGTTGCCCGTGTGGGTCGCAAATTATGTGTTGATGGATTACGGCGCGGGCGCGGTGATGTCTGTTCCGGCGCACGACGAACGCGATTTCGAGTTTGCGCAAGCACACACTTTGCCGATCAAACAGGTGATCGCGCCCGTCACGCACGACAAGGAGCCGAGCGGCTTCGAGCCGCAACTGGGCGAAGACGTTTCAACTGAGATGTTGAGCGCGATGACTGATTACGGAATGCTCGTCAACTCCGGCGAGTGGAGCGCGAAGTTGTCTCAGGATGCGATCACGGAGATGACGGCGCACGCCGAAAAGAAGGGCTTTGGCGGCGGCGCGGTGACGTATCGTCTGCGCGATTGGGGAATTTCGCGCCAGCGTTTCTGGGGCGCACCCGTCCCTATCGTTTATTGTGAGACGTGCGGCATCGTGCCGGTTCTGGAAGCGGAGTTGCCCGTCAAGTTGCCCGCGACCGCAGAGTTTACCGGCACGGGCGAATCGCCGCTCGCGGGCGTCGCCGAGTTTGTCAACACGACGTGCCCGAAGTGCGACCGTCCCGCTAAACGCGACACCGATACAATGGATACGTTCGTTGATTCATCGTGGTACTTCTTCCGCTACTGCGATCCGCAAAATGGAGGCGCGCCCTTTGACAAAGAAAAGGTTGCGTATTGGACGCCCGTAGATCAATACATCGGCGGCATCGAACACGCCGTGATGCACCTGCTCTACACGCGCTTCTGGACGAAGATGATGCGCGACATCGGATTAATTTCCTTCGATGAACCCATCAAGAATCTGCTGACGCAAGGCATGGTGGTGGCGGAGACGTTTTATCGTGATGAAGCGGAGGAAAGAGTTTTCTACAACCCGGCCGACGTGCAGGTTGAACGCGATGCGAAGGGAAGAATCACCAGCGCGTTGCTTGTGAGCGACAACCGCGCTGTCACTGTCGGCGACATCGAGAAAATGTCGAAGTCAACCAATAACGGCGTTGACCCGAACGAGATGATTGACAGTTACGGCGCAGATGCTGTGCGCGTGTTCACATTGTTTGCCGCGCCGCCGGAGAACGAATTGCGTTGGTCTGAATCGGGCATTGACGGCGCGGTGCGTTTCCTGCGTCGCGTGTACGGAATGATTTGGAAGTGGCGCGGAACTTTGGATGACGATTCTTTGGGTGGGAAGCCGCAAACGAACGAAACGGTGTTGCGAAACATCCCGGAACTTCGCGCATTACGGCAGACGACGCATCGCACGATTGCGCGCGTGACAAACGATTTCGAGCGTCTGCACTTCAATACCGCAATCGCCGCCCTGATGGAATTGATGAACGCAGTCGCTGACTTCGACGCGCTGCAAAAGGGGGTGGCGGAAGCTCCGCCGGAGTATCATGCGACCGCGCGGTTTGTGATGCGCGAAGCATTGGAGGCAATGGTCGTGATGCTCGTGCCGTTCGCTCCGCACGCGGCGGAAGAGATGTGGGAGAGTTTGGGACACGCGGGCGGAATGTTGCAGAGCGCGCAAGGTGAAGTGCGTTGGCCGCGGGCCGATGCGGAGTTGGCGCGCAGAGAGGAATTAGAAATTCCTGTTCAGGTCAACGGCAAGTTGCGCGGGCGTCTGCGCGTCGCAGCCGACGTGGGTGAAGAGGATTTGCGACAGGCGGCGCTCGCGGACGAGCGCGTGCGCAGCTTCGTCGCAGGGCGCGATGTGGTGAAAGTCGTCGTCGTGCCGCAACGACTCGTCAACATCGTTGTGAGGTGAAAAGCGAAATTCAGGAGAGTCAACACGAAAACGCTTTGAGATTAAAGTTGGAATCAAGTCACAGTTGATCTACTTTGCCGCGAACGTCCAGATGGCGGCTTCGAGTTCGTTGAGCGTGAGATCAACGGCTTCGGGCGCGACGCGCAAGGCATACTTGCGGAGATCGCTGCACTCATACAACACGGTGAGCAGCATCAAGCGCGCGCGTAAATTCAAATCAAGTTCGGCTTCTCTGTAGCCGTAAGCGAGCAGGAACGCCCTCTGCAACTCGCGCTCTCCTTGCATTATCAGCACGCCCGGCGCGACAAACTCGTATTCGTGGAAGCCGCATAGCGAATCGGCGAAATCAAATAAGCCCGCAATCTGCCAGCGTCCGCTTTCCTGCGCGAGCAGCACATTAAGAGGATGAACGTCTCCATGCAGCAACACAGGTGCGAACTTTGTCGGCAGCAGTTCAAATCGCGCCTTAATGTAAGCAGGCAGAGTGTTGAGCCACTGGGGATTCGCGCCGCAAGCTCGCTGTCGCTCGACGCACGTTTGCGCTTGTCGTTTGACGAAGCCGTGCCAATCACGATTGAGCGCAGATTGTGAAAGCGGGGCGGCGTGAGCGTGCAAGTTCTTGAGCGCGACGCCGAGACGCGAAACGATCTCTATTCGCTCGCCCGTTTCCATGTCGCGCCACACTTCTCTTAAGGGTACGCCGGCGAGTTGCGTCATAACAAGGTATGACCAACCTTCAAACTCTCCCGCGTGTAAGATCGTCGGCGTCTCCAGCCCAAGTTTGCCGCCCGCGAATTCAAGCGCCGCCTTCTCACGCGCGTAACCGTCACGAAACGGCGTGTAGATTTTGATGACCGACGCAGAGTCAACAAAGAAGACAATGTTTTCGCCCTGAGGCGAACGCCGCAAACTTGAATGAAGGAGATTATGCTGGGCGCAGATTCGTGCCGCGACCCCCTGCCATATATCATCTTGGAAATGACGCTTGTAATCGTCCGCGTCAGAGATGATTGGTAATGTTAAGCGCGTCATCGCCCGTATGATTAACGCTAAGTCTTCTTCGGCAGAGGAATTTGCGTATAGGAAACTGCCGACCGCCGAAATTGACTGTGCGCGAATTCAGCACATCAAGCATCCGAATCTCGCTGATGAAACAATTCTATTCGCGCTCCGGTCGAAAGACTTGTTCGGCTGCGTCCGATATCAAAAACTCAAAGTTCTCTTGTCATAAATACGCTATACGGGTCTTCAACATAATCCGCAAACGGTTCGCAATACGTGAAGCCAAAACCGGCGTATAGTTTGCGAGCAGGCTCGAAAGCTCCTGTCGATCCCGTCTCTAAACTTAATCGGCTGTAACCACGGCGCTTAGCTTCTTCAAGTATGTGATTAAGAAGATTCTTCGCCACGCCTTTTCTAAGATGCGACGAAGATGTCCGCATAGATTTGATTTCAGCATGTTGAGAGTCCAGCTCTTTGAGCGCTCCACAGCCTAGTAGCTCGCCACTTTCCCACACAGTCCAAAACGTAATTTCCGGCTTGCGTAATGCCTCAATATCTAAGGCGTGGATACTTTCAGGCGGCGAGTGTAGCGTCATGCTCTGAAGATGTTCTTGCAACAATTCATATATCTCGGAACCTTTCAGATCGTCAATTATAATATTCATGCGAAACTGCATTTATTGCGTGGCGAATTTTTCATTGCACAACGCGTACCGCCGGGGTTGAGCGGCGGCGGCGAAGAAGAGAACCATTCTTTCTTCGCATAGATGTACGCACGACGACTTTGATACTCGACCGCTTCCCGGTAGGGGTCTCTCTCGATGACTTCCTCCAGCCCAAAACCTGCCGCCGTAAGGTAGCCCTTCATCTCCTCGGTTTTAAAGAAAAGAAAATCTATAGACACCTCTTTCCCCCACCACTCGTCAAGATGCTTGACCTCTTGTCCGATGTGGAAAGCGAGCAGCAACACTCCCTCTGGGCGCAGCACACGCCTGAACTCCCGCAAAGCCTGCACTGCCTTCTGGCGGGGAATGTGGACGATAGAATAAAAAGCCGCCATCCCGCCATAAGAATTATCCGCGACATCCGAGAGTGCCAGCATGTCGCCTCGTTGAAAGGGAATGTCTGGATTCAAACCTTGTGCTTGCTGCACCATTGCTGGCGACAAGTCAACACCGCAAACCCCTACTCCTTGACTGTGTAAGTAGCGAGCAATTTGTCCGGGACCGCATCCCATGTCACAGATGACGCCTAAGCCGCTTACCTTTTCAGCCAACCAATCAAGCATCTTCCGGTCAAACGGCTTCTTATCCAATTCGTCACGAAATTGCTCGGCGTAATCTTCCGCCACGCGATCATAGCTGTTTTGTAGTTCTTCGCTCATCAACTTCGTTGCTCTCAGTCATAAGCACAAAGTTAGCCGCCCAACGCGAGTGATATTGCGTATTGCGCCGCGCAAGATAATGGGGTTTTGGGCGTGGTGCTCGTAATTAGTCACGTATTACATTGCCGGAAACTTGGAGTGAAACAACTGAACATTATTCTTCAACTCGCTCAACTTCAACGTCCGTGCGGCGCAGTGTGTCGCCTACCGTCTCGTTGCGCTCGTGCACGTCTCGGTTGATGTAAAGCTCTTCGACGACGCGCGCCTCTCTTTGGACGACGGGCGTTTGCGCGCGTTCCGAAATTTCGATTGTGCCTTCGGAGAAAGCGGCGAGCGGGGTGGGTGGGCGGTT
>JACCYN010000280.1 GCA_013696465.1 Pyrinomonadaceae bacterium | reverse complement strand
CCGTACGGGACGCCATGATTTTTAAGAGCCGAATGTTTACTCTTTAAGTTGGCTTCCGAAACGCCGCCTGACGCCGCCTTTGTTCCTCCCGCGCGCACGTCAGACGGTTTTTCTAATTTCGCCGACGGATCAATATCTATGTTCAATTTTCCAAAAGCTATCAAAATATCAACTCGCTTTTTTCTCTCGC
Organism: Pyrinomonadaceae bacterium; assembly: GCA_013696465.1. GTDB lineage: Bacteria > Acidobacteriota > Blastocatellia > Pyrinomonadales > Pyrinomonadaceae > JACCYN01. The sequence continues at coordinate 15,386 of JACCYN010000280.1, read as the reverse complement.
TGCTCTTCGCCGCATCAATTGCATTAACGGCGAATGCTCAGACCGCTGGCGCGAGAGACGTAGTGATCGTGCTGCCGTTTGAGAACACCTCTTCGCAGCCTGAATACAACTGGGTCGGCGAGAGTTTCTCGGACGCGCTCTCGGAGTTGTTGAACGTGCCCGGACTCGCCATCGTTTCGAGCGACGAGCGCGCGCTTGCCTACCAGCGTCTGCGCCTGCCGCTCACGGTCGTGCCGTCGCGCGCCACGGCCATCAAGCTCGCCCGTGAAGCGAAAGCGACGCTCGTCGTCATCGGCACTTACAACGTCAACCCCGCGCAGGGTGAGCGCACGCAAGCCGAGTTATTAGGCACGGCGCGCGTGATTCGCGTTAACGAAGGGCGTTGGACGGGCGAAATGATGGCGGACGGGAATTGGGCGTGGCAGCCGTATGATTTCGGCGGCGGACTGCCGACTCTACAAACGATGCAGGGTCGCCTTGCCTATCAAATGCTTTACCAACGCGACAAAGCCCTTTCCTTCTCGTTGAATCAGTTCGTCGAGCGCGCCACTAAAGTTCCGCCGCGCGCTTTTGAAAGTTACATGAAAGGCATCATGACGGATGATGCCGAGAAGAGATCGAATTATTTGCAGAACGCCTTGCGCGAATACGCGAAGGTCAACGCCGGGGCGAATTACGCGCAAGCCTCTTTTGAACTCGGACAACTCTACTTCAAACAAAGCGATTGGAAACGCGCCGCCGAGTATTATTCCTTTCTGCAAAAGCGCGACCGCCACTTTGCCGAAGCGGCCTTTTACTCGGCGCTCGCCTACTATCGTCAGGGCGACATGGTGCGCGCTCTGGGCGCGTTGCTGCCGCTCACGACGGACACGCCCTTGACCGGCATTTACAACAACGCCGGGGCGATCTCCGTGCAAGCCGCGCGCGTTGAGAAGAAAGCTGAGGAGCGTGCGCGTCTGCTCACGCAGGCCATCGGATTCTTGCAGCGCGCAGCCGAGTCAACGCCCGACGATCCGTTTGTGCGTTTCAACTACGCTTACGCCTTGTTCCTCTCCGGCAAAGCGACGGAAGCAGCCGATCAACTGCGCCCCGTGATCACAGATAATCCGCGCGACGGAGCGGCTTATTATTTGTTCACCAAGTCGCTGGCGCGCGCCGGTAATGCGGAAGCGGCAACGGCAGCCGACAATGAAGCGCGGCGTTACTTGCAGTCCTATGCCAAGTGGGAAGCTGAATGGCAGAAGTCGCAGACGACGCCGGATTTGAGCGTCCGCCTGCATAATGACTTTAACCGCTTCGCATACATCACGATTCAACAGGATGAGCCAACCACGTCGGCTGACGCCTCCGGCGCGAACGCGCAAGACTTGCTCGCCAAAGCGCGCGAGTTGTACCAAGCGGGACGCGACGATGAAGCTCTTGTGGAACTCAATCGCGTCTTGCTGCTTGAGCCGACGAACGCGCAGCCTTACCTGCTGTTAGGTCGCATCAAACAGCGGCGCGGCGATTTGGAGGCGGCCGTCAACATGCTCCGCACGGCAACTTTCTGGGATGCGAAATTGATTGACGCCCATATTCTCTTGGGTCGCATCTTCCTTGAACGCGGCGACCGCGCGCAAGCTTTAACCTACGCGCGCAACGCGATTAACATTGATGCGAACAACCAAGAAGCCATTGCGCTTCTGCGCCAAGCCGAGACGGGCGGGCGGTGAAGAAAGTTAAAAGTAACAAGGCAAAAGTAAGGATGATGATGGTGAGTTGAGCTTGTTCGCTTCTGTTTACGTCTGGATCATTTTAGGGGCACTCGCGGCGGCGGCGGTACCCATCCTTTTTGTCGTCGTGCTGTCAAGACATAAAAAGATGGCGGTGGAAAGCGTCGGATTAATCGGCAGCGATGGTCAGGCGGAGACGCATTTAGCGCCGGAGGGCGCGGTGCTCGTGCGGGGTGAATTGTGGCGCGCTCGTTCAGCGACGGGTGAAGCGATTGTGCGTGAGAGTCTTGTTTGCGTTAAAGGCGTGCGCGGGCATCTGTTGATCGTCGAATCCGTTGAGCCGGAGAAATGAAAGTTCGGCGGCTTTGTTCAAATCGAGCTGCGGCAATCAGAAAACTGGCGTGATATAAATGGGCATTTCGGGCTTGAACTTCCTCGAATACATCAACTCGATTGAGAAAATGTCGGAGTGCTTGCGCTCAAGAAATTGCATTCGCTCATCATCCATTTCGGGATCAGAGCGCGCTTGTCGCTCTTTTTCGCCAGCCCTGCATGTCTATCTAATCGCAATTCGGAACGCCCAGAAAACAGGGAAGTTGGTCAATAAACAAGCTTCCCCACGTTATTGCGATGAGGGCTAAAAAAGCGACCCTGAACAAAAGATTAATAGGACTCGCCATGATGCTGTTTCCCGCTCGCAGGGTTCGCACTATCGGCACAAGGATGATGAGGAAGGCTGTTGGTAAGAGCCACAAAAAGCCAAATAACATGGTAAAGTCGGAGTAATTTTTAAGGCTCAGGGCAGTTGGCTTGTTTACTATTTGGAACCAGAAATCGAGGATCATGAACGGAAGCACGAGGAGAAAGCTGATGAGCGCCGATGATCTGAGGTCTGTGGTGATGGTTTTCATCGTGTCTCCTTGTGTGATGAGTAGTACATGTTCCTTGCCGATCCCTATGGCTGTTTCGACGAACATCCATAGCACGAAGCCGAACAATCTTCGCCCTGTCTGTTGTTTCCCCTCATTACAGAGGTCATTGAACGTTTGCTCCATGGACTCCCCCATCTGCTCCCTGAATGCTCGTGGATAAAGAGCAAGGAGTTTCTTATAGAGAATCCGAACTGTTTTCTGCTCAAACGTCATACGCAAAGGTTTTCGGGAGAAGTTTAAGTTTCTTTGCCACTCCGACAATATGCCTGTAGCGTTCAAGTTCTGCCGCTAGTGCCTTCTCGCCAACGCCCGTAATCTGGTAGTAGATGCGACGCTCGTCATCCATTTCGGGATCAACCCGCTTGTCGCTCTCTTTTACCAATCCAGCATCGAGCATTCGCTTGAGCGAGCCGTAGAGCGTTCCCGCACCCATGTTGACCTTTCCCTGCGAGTCCACCTCAACCTGCTTCATGATGCCGTAGCCGTGGCGCTCTCCGCTTGAGAGCGCCAAGAGGATATGAAGCACGGCTGGCGTAAGAGGTGGGTTGGAGTTTGGAGTCGTCATACGCCATACCATATCCGTTACGGATATAGTTGTCAAGAGGTAATTTACGGCGATATAGAATCGCTTTCGACAATTTGATGAAACTCTTGAAGAATCCCGTATCGGTTCATATAGGCAAGTGTTTTAGTTATGAAAGGCTCTCAGGGCAAGCAAGTCTGCAGCATCGTAGGCCGCGCCGAACAACCGATTGCAGCGCGACGCCTCGACAGCTTCGTTCTCAAGCAGCGTGCTTCGTCGCAGCTTGGATGCTCCTCGCTCGGCACGGCTGAATCGGGGCGTTAGACGACGGTAGCGCGTAGAAACTTGAGCGACTTTTTTTAGCTTATTTCCTTCTTTTTACGATCTCGCTATGAATCGCCCTTCCTTCTAAAGTTGATTAATGGTTGACCTTTGATTACGCTTACGACCTTAGCAAATTAAAACCAAAGCGGGACATGAGTCTAACAAAGGAGAAACCATCATGATGCAAAGCAGAACAAATCGAATCGTAGGTTTGACACTAGGCTGTTTGGTTGCGCTGGCGATTGTGGTCAGTGGATTCGGAATAAAGGTTGAAGGGCAAGGCGCCAAAGATACCAAAGCGGCTGTTTCAGCCGAGCAGGTGATCGCGTCCGTCAGAACCGCCGTGGCTGCTAAACCCGGCAATGTGCGGGCGGTGGAGATGGAGAACAAAGGCGGCAAGACGATCTGCGAAGTTAAGATTCTCGCTCAAGACGGCAAGGCTTACGAGGTTGAGGTAGACGTTGCGACGAACAAAGTAATCGAAGTCGAAGCGGAAGACGATGACGACGAGGATGATGACGACGAGAACTGAGCGGTCTGTGGTGGGCGTTGTTGCGGCGGTCGCAGGAGACGAAAATAATTGGAAGCTCTGCCGTCTACCCTTGTGTAGCGCCTAACAACCCTGCGCAGCCGAACGCTCCGATAGCGCGTTTCTTATTTTACGTTGTTCTTCGTCGGGTGGGTGTTATGCCGGTGGGCGGCGGGTAAACGATCAATAAGAGCGTCGTTCCAGAAAAATGATTTTTGTGGCACGCGGCGTGCTTTAGGGAATAGCGGCAAGCACGGAACAAGTTAACCGTGACCCGCCGCCATCACATCTCTGAGCGTGGCCTGCCGCTACGCCAGCCGCCTGCCGAGCGACCCTGCCGTAACACAAAATATGTGTCCCCTCTTTGGAACCCGGTTTTTACCGGGTTCTCCTTCTTTGTGGGCTTTCTTAAAAATTTCTCTGCACAAAGCTTTATTCCCTCATCGTCCATTTCGTTCTCAACAAATTCCCTTCCGTGCAAAAACCCGTCGGAGAACTGCGCGCCACGACAAAATTTGTCACTCGCAGGGTGACGTTTTCTGCTTGTTTCCCGCTATCAGTTCAACTTTTTGCGTCGCGTCTGACAAGCGCAACGGTCGTTAGCGAAATAATTTTTCCTTTCTCCTTGCCGTCAGCTTTGACGGATGCCACCAAACTAAATGGCGGGGCGAAAGGTTCTTTGTTAAACTCGCGCCTGTGGAGAATGTCCTTCCTCTTCAGAGGAACAGAAGTGCTCGACGCCTGCGGTTGACGAGTCTGCTCCGCGCCAGCGCGCCGACTCTTAGTGAATGGCTGCTCGCTGCGTCAACCGTCGTGCTGCTCGTCAGCGCCTTTCCCGATTTCAATCTCTGGCCGCTCGCGTGGCTAGGGTTCGTTCCGCTCATTCTCGCAGTATGTCGCCGCCCGCACGGAGGACGAGCGTTTCTGCTCGGCTGGGCGACGGGCACGCTCTTCTTCTGGGCTTCGTGCTTCTGGGTGACTTACTCGATGATCCGCTACGGCCGTATCCCCGTCTTTGTCGCCTATATCATGCTGCTGCTCGCCGCGCTTGTGCTCGGACTTTTTCCCGCCACCTGCATGTGGACTCTGGCGCGGTCGGTTAAGAGATGGGGCGTCGGGCGTGCGCTGCTTATTTTACCTTTCGCGTGGGCGGCGTTCGAGTGGGCGCGTCTGGGTGTAACGGGTCAACTGTGGAACGCGGTCGGATATTCGCAAGCCTACGTCGTGCCGCTTATTCAAACCGCTCGGTGGGGCGGCGTGTACATGGTCGGTTTTTTTATTTTGATCGTGAACGCGATTGTCGCTTATGTACTTTTGAAGCCCAGCAAGCGATCTTTGTTGATCGCCCTTTCGATTCTCGGCATCGTTGCGGCGACCCTTTCTCTGAGTGCGACGCAACCCGCGCGCGAGAACGTGACAAACTCGCCAAGCGCAGTTCTGATCGCGGTGCAACCGAATGTTCCGATGGAACAGGGTCGCTCGATTGAGGAAGACGCGGAACTTGTCAACCGTCATCTGGTGTTGAGCGAACGTGCGCTTCAAGAACTAAAAGATAACCACGAACAACTGCCGCGACTCGTCGTGTGGCCAGAATCGCCGATGTATTTCTCCTACGCGAGGGACGCGCAGTTGCGTGAGATGATCGCTGACTTCACCACACGCAACAGAACTTCTCTTCTGTTTAATTCCAACGAACCCGCGCCTGCGGGCGGTTCATACAATTCAGCGGTAATGATTGATGAGCAAGGTCGTCTCGTCGCGCAGTATGATAAAATCCGCTTGTTGCCGTTTGGCGAGTATGTACCGCTCCCGCGCTGGTTGCCGGGCGCGGGGTTAGTGTCGGCTTTGGTCGGCGATTTTACGCCGGGCGCAATTTACACTTTGTTGCCTGCGGGCGAGGCGCGCACCGGAGTTTTCATCTGTTTTGAATCGGCGTTTCCAACTGTCGCGCGAAGCTTTACAGGGGCGGGCGCGGATGTTTTGATCAACATCTCGAACGACGGTTACTTGGGGCGCACGCCGGTGCTTCGCCAGCATCTCGCCAACACCGTGTTTCGCGCCGTTGAAAATCGGCGTCCCGTGTTGCGTGTGACGAACACAGGCATCACCGCACACATCTCGGCACGCGGTGAGGTGACTGACGCGACCGGAAGCTTTGAAACCGCAACGCGCATATGGACGATCAATCGTTCGGCGGAAAACACAACCTTTTACACAAAGCACGGCGACGCTTTCGCCGGTTTGTGCGGCGCGGTGAGTTTACTCGCGCTGGCGGCGACATTCAGAAGAGCGAAAGTTGAAGGAGCGACAACGTAACGAAGATTTGACTTCAAACTCGAAACTTTTAATCTCATTTTTTATCTTTCAAATTTTGAGATCGTTTTAAGCGGAGGACGAATGATCGAAGCAGTAACCGTGCAGGATTTGCGCCTTTCCTTTCAAGAGTTGCGCACGCGCATCGAGCAACTCGGGAGGTTTCTTTGAGACGGACGCGAAGCGCGAAGAACTAACACAACTCGAAACAAAGACGGCCGCGCCCGACTTCTGGTCGAATCAGGAAGCGGCGCAAAAGCTTTTGCAGGAGCGAAGCAAGCTGGAAAGATTGATCACGCGGCAGGAGGAATTCGAGTCTGCTATCGCCGACGCCGAAGTGCTCTTGGAGTTTGCCGAAGAAGATTCGCCGTCGCTCGACGAACTGCGCGTGCTGATCGCAAAACTCGAAGCTTCGTTGAGCCAAGCTGAAACAGAAGCCATGCTTTCGGGCGAAAACGACGCGCGCAACGCGATCTGCACGATTCATCCGGGCGCAGGCGGCACGGAATCGCAAGACTGGGCGGAAATGCTGCTTCGTATGTATCTCAAGTGGGCGGAGCGGCGCGGTTTTAAGACTGAGATTTTAGATTACCAACCCGGCGAGGAAGCTGGTATCAAAAGCGTTACGTTTACGGTTGAAGGTGAATACGCTTACGGCCTTTTGTCGGCCGAGGCGGGCGTGCATCGCCTTGTGCGCATCTCGCCGTTTGACCAAGCCGCGCGGCGTCACACATCGTTCGCTTCGCTTTTCGTTTATCCCGAAGTGGACGAGAACATCGAAGTCGCAATTCTCGACAAGGATTTGCGCGTTGACACTTACCGCGCAACCGGCGCAGGCGGTCAACACATCAACACGACGGATTCGGCCGTGCGCATCACGCACATCCCGACGAACATCGTCGTCCAATGTCAGAATCAACGCTCGCAGCATCAGAACCGCGAAGTGGCGATGCAAGTTTTGCGCTCGCGCCTCTACGAACTCGAACTGGCGAAACGAAAGGCGGAGACGGACGCGCTCGAAGCTAACAAAGCCGACATCTCTTTCGGTTCGCAGATCAGAAACTACGTGCTCGCCCCCTACCGCCTCGTCAAAGACGCGCGCACGAAGATCGAGCGCGGCGACGTTGATGCAGTGCTCGCAGGCGACATTGACGATTTCATCAAAGGTTATCTTCTCACACGCCGCGCGGCATGAGATTTCGTTTCACCTTCGCGGTAAGCTTTTGGTTTAACCACTGACGCCGGAAAGCTTCTATGTCAACGACCCAAACGGAAGGGCGAACGAAGCTCGCCACATCCAGAAACACGCGCCGCAACGAGATCATCGCCATCGCGCTTTTCGCCGCAGGACTCCTGCTCGCGCTGTGTCTCGCGTCCTACAACCCGAACGACGCTTCATGGAACACGGCTGGCGCAGGACAAGCGCGCAACCTCGCCGGAGCTTTCGGCGCGAATGTTTCCGCCGCGCTCTTGCAGATCGTCGGCCTCGCCGCATATCTCGTGCCCCTTCTGTTGTTCGCGGCCGCGTGGCGTCGCTTTCGCACGCGCCGCCTGCGCGCGCCGCTCTCGCGCGTCGTCGGACTACTTCTGATTGTGCTCGCCGTTTCAAGCTTGCTCGCTCTATTTCAGTTCAGTCCGCTTTTTGATAAAAGTGTTGAACCCGGCGGCGTGATGGGCGCGCTCGTCGCGCAAACTTTAGCGAACATTTTTAATACCATCGGCGCGAGCGTTTTGCTTCTCGCTCTTGCTGCCGCCGGTCTGTTGCTCGCCACAAATTTCTCTTTCATACGTCTCTACGAGCGCGTCGCAACCTCAGACTCTAATTTCTTTCACAACTTTTCCGCGCGCTTCAAGGAATGGCGCGGGCGGCGTCAGACACACAGGCAGCAGCAAGCCGAGATGCGCCGCGACGCGCGCGCCGGTAAAGATACGAAAGCTGCTAAAGACAATACGGAAAGCGAAAAGACGGGCGCGGAGCGTGTCGCCGAGTTTATGCGCGAAACCTCTCCGGCGGAAAAGCCAACCACTACTGCCGCCGCCGAAGCCATCAATCGTTCTGCGCTGCACAATGAACCTGTCATCGTCTCGCATCGAGAACCCGCGCGCGTTGTTGACGATGGCGAACAAGTTTACCAAGGGGCCGCTTCCGCTCCCGCAAGTAATACGACGGCACAGGAAGCGACGGCAGCGCCACAACTGGCGGCGGCAGCGGCCGCCGCAAACTATTCTGCATCGCGTTCGGTCGCGCCCGCGATTGATGAAACTGATGACATCGAAGCGATGATGGATTCGGTTCCGATTGTGCGCACGCTAACAAATGATGAAGCGCCGGTGGCAGAAGTTGAAAGTAAGCCTGATAAAAAGCGGCACACAGAAAAGACGGCGCTACGGACGAATTACGAACTGCCGGGCGTCGAGTTTCTTAACGCTCCGACGCCACGCCACGAACAAGCAGATGACGAACTGAAGAAGCTTGGCGTGTTGCTTAAGGATAAATGCAAAGAGTTTAACGTTACCGGCGAACTCAAACACATCTGCCCCGGACCCGTCGTCACCACCTACGAATTCAAACCCGATCCCGGCGTGAAATATTCGCGCGTCACCGGCTTGGTTGACGATCTGTGCCTTGCGCTGAAAGCCGAATCAATTCGCATTGACCGCGTGCCGGGCAAAGCGCACGTCGGCATCGAGGTTCCGAACCCGCAACGGGAAACGATCTCGATGCGCGAAGTGATCGAATCGCGCGCCTTCCACGACTCGGAATCGAAGTTGACGCTCGCGCTCGGCAAAACCATTGACGGACTCAACTACGTCGCCGATCTTGCGAAGATGCCGCACCTTCTGATCGCGGGCGCGACAGGCGCGGGAAAAAGCGTCTGTCTCAATTCGCTTGTCGTCTCGATTCTCTACAAAGCTACGCCCGACGAAGTGAAATTCATTATGGTTGACCCGAAGCGGCTCGAACTCGGACTCTACGCCGACATACCGCATCTGGCGACCCCGATCATCACCGATCCGAAACGCGCCGCTAACTCCTTGAAGTGGGCGGTGAAGCAGATGGAAGATCGCTACAGACAGCTTGCGATGTGGAGCGTGCGCAACATTGACAGCTACAACGCCGAGGTTCGACGCCGCAATATAGTCGAAGATTACGACGACGAAGGAAATCCTCACAAGCCGCTTCCTTACCTCGTGATCATCATTGACGAACTCGCCGATCTGATGATGGTTTCTGGTCACGAAGTCGAAGAATCAATCACGCGCCTCGCGCAGATGGCGCGCGCCGTCGGCATTCACCTTGTGCTGGCGACGCAGCGACCGAGCGTTGACGTGATCACCGGACTGATCAAAGCCAATTTCCCTTCGCGCATAAGTTTTCGCGTTTCGTCAAAAGTTGATTCGCGCACGATCATTGACGCCAACGGCGCGGAGCAACTCTTGGGGCGCGGCGATATGCTCTTCCTACCGCCCGGAACTTCTCGCCTCGTGCGCGTGCACGGCGCGTATCTTGACGAAACGGAAGTCGCCCGCGTCGTCGGTCATGTCAAGACGCACGGCAAGCCCGCTTACGACGAAACAATCACGCAATCGGAAGACGAAGCGACGAACGGAAACGGAGCAAACGGCGAACAAGATGAACTCTTTGAGCAAGCCCTTCGCATCTGCGTCGAGATGAAACGCGCTTCCACTTCAGTGCTGCAACGCCGTCTCCGCATCGGCTACGGACGCGCCGCCGCAATTCTTGATCAGATGGAACGTGACGGAATGATCGGCCCCGTTGACGGCGCGCGCCCGCGTCCCGTGCTCGGTCGCGCCTTTGAAACAATCGCGCATTGGGAGAGCGTGGAGGAGATATAGTTTTCCACAGGCTCTGTGGAAAAGCCTGTGGAAAACTCTACTTTTGACGTTACAAGTTCCTGAAAAATTTAGACTTCTAGCATTTTGCACACGCACGCGGCAAACCGCGCAAATCCTTGTCCGTGAGCAATTTACTTCTTAATCGGTGATTCCGGTCATGCGTTTCCGTGTAACATTCGGGAAACAAGCGGTTCTCTCGCTGGTTTTCTGCCTATCGTTTGCGTTCACCGCTTCCTGCGCTAAAAGATCGCGCGCCACTGCCACGACGGACGGGCAAGACGGGCGTGTTTTATCTCAAACTGAGGCGAGCAACATCTCGCTGCTTGATATAAATTCCGCGACCGTTGATGAACTTGAAAAGCTGCCGGGCGTCGGCGAGTCAATAGCCAAACGGATCGTCGAGCACCGCGAACGCTACGGCTCTTTTCGCCGCCCGGAGCATCTGATCATCGTGCGTGGCATCAGCGAAGGTCGCTACAAGGCGATGCGCCCTTTCATCAAAGCGGAATGAGCGGAAGCGTGAACGCGACGCCCGAACTTCGCCGCCACGCGCGCGAAATTTTTCTTGCCGCGCTCGAAGCCGTTGACGCAAACCGTGCGGTGCGCCGCGCCGCGCGACTTGACGATTCTCTGCTCACAATCCTCGACGCAAAGTTTGATCTCCGGCGCTACGAATCAATTTACGCAGTTGCACTTGGGAAAGCGGCGGGCGCAATGGCCGTTGCGCTCGACTCTGTGCTCGGCGACCGGCTTGCAGGCGGCATACTTTCCTCCTCATCTTTCGATGCTTCACTTTCCCCGCGTTGGCTATGCTTCACAGGCGGGCATCCGTTGCCGAATGAAGCAAGTTTCGCCGCCGCGCGTGCCTGTTTCGATCTTCTAAACCGCGCCGATCACGAAACGTCGCTCGTTATCTTTCTCGTCTCAGGCGGCGGCTCGGCGATGATGGAATTGCCGCGCGACGAACTCATCACGCTTTACGATGTTCAAAAAGCGAATCGCACGCTTGTCTCCTGCGGCGCAAAAGTCGGCGAAATCAACAAGGTGCGGCAGGCGTTTTCAAGAGTGAAGGCGGGCGGCTTGAGTCGCAGCGCGCCGCGCGCCGATCAGGTGACGCTCATCGTCTCAGACACAAACGCAGGCGAAGAATCAAACGTCGCATCCGGCCCGACATTTGAGCGAAACTACGATGCAAGAGACGCGCTTTCAATCGTCGCACGTTACGACTTGGAGCGAAGCTTACCGCCATCCGTCATTGAAGCGATTAACCGTTATGCGGCACAACCTTTCATCAAGGCTTCATCCGCCCGCCGCCACCATTACGTGCTGCTTGACAACCGCGTTGCTGTCGAGCGAGCGGCGAAGTCAGCCTGCGAGCGCAGCTTTCGGGTTTTTGTAGACGAAGAGATCATCGAGCAAAGAATTGAAGAAGGCAGCGCGAAGTTGGTAACGCGGTTGTTTGAACTGTGTCGTCAATCGGAGGTCGGAGAAACCGTGTGTCTTATTTCGGGCGGCGAGTTTGCGTGTCCGGTAAGAGGAAACGGCGGCGGCGGTCGCAATTCCGAAACCGCTTTGCGCTTCGCTATTGAAATTCATAAGCGTCTCGCAGAAACGAATCGTTACTCGACTTCATTCGTCGCACTCAGCGCAGGCACGGACGGCATTGACGGCAACAGCCCGGCGGCGGGCGCTCTCGCCACCGACACGACCATCAAGCGCGCCCGCGAACTTAATCTCGACGGAGAAACTTTTCTCCATAACAGCGACGCTTACAATTTTTTCCGACTGCTCGGCGACGAAATCATAACGGGCGCGACCGGCACAAACGCCCGCGACTTACGCATCATGCTTGCGAAGAAAGTGAGCAGTAAGCAGTGAGCAGAAGAAAATGACACCGGGCGCGATTCTCGTTTTTACTGATCACAGCTCACTGCTTACCGCTTACTTTTCCAACCGCCCGAAGTCGTCTTCGAGGCGCACGATGTCGTCTTCGCCGAGGTAGCTGCCGCGTTGAATTTCGATGAAGACGAGCTGCTCGTCGCCGGGATTCTCGATGCGGTGAGCCGCGCCGAGCGGAATATCAATTGTCTCGCCCGTCGGCACAATGTGATCATGACCGTCGAGCGTCACTTTGCCGATGCCCGCAACCATCATCCAATGCTCCGCGCGCTGGCGGTGCTTTTGATAACTGAGTCGTTTGCCCGGCAACACTTCGATGCGCTTAACTTTATAATTTGCTCCTTCGTCAAGCACCGTGAACGTCCCCCACGGACGACGGTCGAAGCGCGGGTTATTATCTTGTTCTTCCTGCACGTTGAAGCCCTCTTTATCAAAGTTTGAATTTCACTTGTTGGCAATCAATTTAATGATGCCGCCACACCAACAAGCTTACAGCGCAAACCGGGATTTCTCTACAAAATTTATGCGCCTGAATTCACTTTCTTTCGTTTACAAAACTCTCGACGGTAAGATCGCGCCCATCGGTGATAACGGTAATCGCGCCGCTCTCTCCCGTCGTTAACACTTGTGCGCCGCTTCTGCGCCAGCGTTCGACGACTTCGGGTCGCGGATGACCGAACGGCGAGCGACGCCCGACCGAGACGACGGCAAATTTCGGGTGTGTCGCGCGCACAAACTCTTCCGTCGAAGACGTGTTGCTTCCGTGATGCGCAACCTTCACGACATCGCAGCCGAGCAACGCTTGAGATTGAACGGTCAACTGCCTTTCCGCTTGCTGCTCGATGTCGCCCGTCAACAGAATCGTTTTGTCACCGAAACGAAGGCGGAGCACAATCGAGTCGTCGTTAATTGAGGGAGGGAGTGATTCTTCTCCGACGCGCGGCGGCCACAGCACGTCCGCCACGATTGAACCGAATCGCAATTCGTCACCCGCTCCGATTCTGTGAGCGGCGATTCCCTGCTCGCTCAACGTGCGGGCGAAACGATCCTGTTCTTCGTCGTCTGTGGGCGCGCGGGCGACGAGCGCGGCGCGCACGCGGAAGTTGCGCGCAATGTCGTTTAACCCATCAATGTGGTCGGCATGAGCGTGTGTCGCCAGCAGGTAATCAACCTGATCAAGTCCGCGCCACCATAAGTATTCAGCCACCACCGCCTCGCCGATGCTTCGCCTGTCCGGTTCAAACGATTGTTCCTCTTCGTCGGCAGTGCGTTGTCGCGCGGCATAACGCGGGCGTCCTCCGCCGTCAACGAGCAGCGTCACGCCGTCCGGCATCGTCACCAACGCCGCATCTCCCTGCCCGACATCGAGAAAGTCAACGCGCAACTTTCCGCTCCACTGCCGCGCGCTGAAGGGATGCGCGAGAATGATTATGAGACAAAGCGTGAACGCGAGGAAAGTCACGGGCACAACGAAGCGATTGCGCCATCCTCCCGTCGTCTCGGCAGTTGTCGGAAGCTTAAGCGGTCGCCACAAAGCTAAACGGTAAATCAAAATCCCAAGCGGCACGTAGAAGAGAATGTAGACGACCGCCGCCCACGAATTGTATTCAGGAACGCGCACTTGCGAGATGCGCAGGCGATTAAACGGCACGACGCTGTAGGTCATAATCCAATTGATCCATTCCGCAAAAAGGATCAGAGGCGCGGCAAGCGTCGTGCTTAGTTGAGCCACTGCAATTCCGGCAATCGCCACCAGAGACAGCAGTGCCATTAAAAACCCGACGATGATGTTGAGTGCAAACGACGCTACCGAGAAGCGATGAAAGTAGAGCGCCAACAACGGCAGCAGAACCACTTGCACGCTCGTTGAAACTACCAGCGCGCTGAAGGCGTAACGGATTACACGTTGCAATCGTAACCGCTCCAGCACGCTCGCCACCGTTGCTTTCTCAAGATTGTATGTGTAATTCAAATTTGCCATCTCGCTTCGCCAATCGCGTTCGCTCCAGTAAAGCGTTTCGGCGAATCCGCGCCACGGACGCGGAACATCCGGCGGATAAGGCGTCTCGCTTGCCGGACGCCACGCGCCGATTGTCTCCAGACACACCAGCAACGGCCACGCGACGAGCAAGATAGCGATAACGGACATGACGGTTAATTGAAACGACGCATTGAAGAGATCGAGCGGCTGCCAGACGAGCAGCAGAAGCACACCCGCGCCGAGCGCGTTCAAAGCGTTTGCCGGACGATGAAGCACCTGCGCAAGCGCCATCACCGTGAACATTAACGCCGCGCGCACCACCGAACTTTCCGCGCCGACCGCCAGCGCATAACTCCACAGAAACAACACGCAGACGAGGAACTGCACCGCCTTTCGTTTCGTCACGCGACGCATGATGAGTAACGCCAACCCGCCGATGAAACTGATGTGCAAGCCGCTGATCACCAACACGTGAAACGTGCCACCTTCGCGGAAGCGTTCGGCAACGGGGCGAGAGAGGTAATAACGATTCCCTAAGAGCGACGCTTTCAACACGCCGCCCGTCTGGGAGTTAAACAATCGCTCGATCTCATCAAGCACTACGGCGCGCCATTCGTAAAGCCAAAGAAGCGGCAGGAAAGATTTGGCATCTTCTCCACGTTCAACGAGCAACGGGCTTTTGATCATGCCCGCCGCATCAAAGCCGCGTTCGTCAAGGTAGTTGATGAAAGACGCGACGCCCGGATTGCGGAAATTATCTTCACGCTCTAACGCAACCAACACTCGCACACGCGCTGCGTGACGCAGTTGAAGCGATTCGTATTCAACTCGAACATCGTGGTCGCGCACCGGAGCAAACAGCCAGATGTTTCCCTCCGCCTCGTGTTCTTCTCCCTTCGCCCTTAACTTTTCCGCCCGCAGTGCGAGGTAAAAGCCATGCGGCGCAATTTCCGGCCAGCCTTTAACGGTGCCTGTGACTTCAACCGGATCACCCGAAGCGATGCGCCCGTCCGCCAAAAAACTTCGCACGCGATCATCGCTTGCGCTCACCTGCCGCTGCGCAACGCCGAGCGCCGCGCCCGCGCAGGCAAACGCAATTAACGCGAAGATTGATGCCTGACCAAAGTTTCTGCGCGCCGTGCTGACTACGCACAAAACAATCATCACCGCGCCGCAAACGACGACGATGCCAAGCGGCAACAACAGAAAATGCGCGAGGGCGATGCCAACGGCAAGGCAAGCGGCACACGCAGCAAGCGGGTGAGGATTGAAAGCCATGAGGTGAAGTCGGCTCTAAGAATTTATTTTTATGCGT